>JBGPZR010000017.1:0-13600 GCA_041493845.1 Terriglobia bacterium
AGCAATCGCTGGATGTGGTCACGCAGAGCTCCGCCATCGGGCGGCTGCAGATTGTTGCGGTACGCGGCCAGCATCTCGTGAAAAGTGTCGGCGGCGGTAAGAACCACTTCGGCGATCAGCCCGGCATTTTCCTTGGCCAGCTCCGGCGTCAAAACGTCTTCGAGTTCATGCGCGAGTTCACTCAAGCCGCGATAGCCGCAAGCAGCGGAATCGCCCTTGAGGGTGTGCACGGCGCGACGAACGCGGCGAAGGCTTTCCTGGTCGCCCGGATGCGCTTCGAGCGCGAGCCCGGCCTCGTTCATGGCCTGGAGAATCTCCTGGGCGCTCTCAAAAAAGAGATCGCGGAGCTCGGAGGCGCGCTCGTCGGGGAAGAAAGTCACTGGGCTCCCTCGACACGCTGATAAACCGTGGCATTGTTCTGATGGATCATGTGGAACTTGGTAGTAAGGCCGAAGAGGCTCTCTGCGTGGCCGACGAAGAGATAGCCTTCGGGATTCAAGCAGCGGTAAAACTTTTCGATCAGGCGCTTCTGCTCGGCCTCATCGAAATAGATCATCACGTTGCGGCAGAAGATGGCGTCGTTGCGCTGCGGCAGGTATTCGGTCTTCAGGTTGTGAAAATCGAATTGGACGAGACTCTTCAGGGAGGCCTTGACGGTGTATTTATCTCCGACTTTGTCGAAATAGCGCAGGCGGCAGGTGTAATCCACCGGCTCCATCTGCGATTCGGTGTACGTCCCCTGCTGGGCAGTGAGCAGCGCAGAGTAGTTGATGTCCGAAGCGATGACTTCGACTTTCCACGGCGGCGGGATGAGCGGCTTCGGCGTAGGCATCTCGAAAGGCAGCGGATTGCGCAGGTAGTAGTAAGCGAGCGCATCGCAGACGAGGATGGCGATGGTGTACGGTTCAGGGCCTGTAGAGCAGCCCGCACTCCAGATGCGCAATGTCCAATCGCGGCGCTCCTGCTTGCGCTTCAGGATTTCTTCCAGGACGAATTTCTGGAAGAGATCAAGTTGGGGCCGGATACGAAAAAAGCTAGTCTCATTGACGGTAAGATTTTCGAGCAGGGCGGTAAGCTCCTGCTTGCCTTCGCGGCTGGTCAGCAGGCGGTAGTAGCTGTAGAAGGAATCCATCTGGCAGGCCTTCAAGCGGCGCTGCAGGCGGTCGCGAAGGAAATGAGTGCGGCGCTCGTCGAAGAACATGCCGCACTCCTGGTAAACCAGGGTCTGCAAGAGCTTCAATTCGGGATCTGTAAGTTCAACCTGTGTTGTGAGTGTGGACATTCGTCCCTCGACGTCGTCGCTCCCGGGCTCGGCCTAAGAATCTCGCGCGGCGCCGCCGGCAGGGACGGCGTCGGATTCGGCAAATTCATCGAGACGGCGCAGCTCCCCGCGCTGCAGGATCCTGTTCAGGTCGAGCAGGATCACAAGCCGCCCTTTCAACTTTCCAACGCCGGTGATGTAATTCAACTCGCCTTCCTGGAAGACGTCGTGCGGCGCTTCAATTTCGGAAGGCGCGATCTTGAGCACCTCGGAGGCGGAATTCACGATCAAGCCGATCCGGCGGCTCTCGAGTTCAACCACGACGATGCGATTTTTCTTGTTCGGTTCGGTGATTTTTTCACCGAAGCGCTTCCGCAAGTCCACCACCGGAATGATGCGACCGCGCAGGTTGATGACCCCTTCGATGTAGTCCGGCGCATTGGGAACGGAAGTGATTTCCGGGACGCGCACAATCTCGCGGACGAGCGAGATCGGCAGGCCAAACGTTTCACGCCCGACGCGGATGCCAACAAGCTGGAGGTCTTTGTCCATGAGTCTCGTGTGCGCTCTCAGGACCGGGCAACTTCCGCATACTCGGCCGCGTCATGTTGGTCTGAAACCGGCGCAGGACGGCGTGCCGGAAATCGGCGTGCGTCCGTGTGACTCTCATCGATTGCGAACCGATCCATGGAATTGAGCAGGCCACGAGAGAGTTTGGACATCTGCTCGGCCGTCGCGGCCAACTGGGTGGAACTGGAAGTGGACTGCTGCACCAGTTCGCGCATTTTTTCCATTGCGCGGACCACCGCCTGCGCTCCGGAGGCTTGTTCTTCGACCGAGGAGTTGATTTCCTGCGTGATTTCGGTGAGGCGGTTCGTGGCCTTGGCGATTTGCGCCGAGCCGCTGGATTGCTCCATGGTAGCCCCGCCGATTTCTTGCGAGAACTTGTAAACTTCCGACACGACATCGGAAATCTTTTCGAGCGCGAGGCTCAGGTCTTTGTTCAGCGTCAAACCTTCTTGAACCATGGTGGTGCTTTTCTCCATGTTTTCGACGGCTTCGCGCGCTTCCTTCTGAATACCCTGAATCAACTCGGAGATTTCCTTGGTGGACTGCGTGGACTTCTCCGCGAGCTTGCGGACTTCCTCGGCCACGACCGCGAAGCCGAGCCCGTGTTCCCCTGCGCGGGCCGCTTCAATCGCGGCATTGAGGGCGAGCAGGTTGGTTTGTTCGGCGAGATCGTCAATCACCTCGATGATTTTGCCGATGTCGTCAGCGCGGCGGCCGAGCACGTCAATAATTTCGGCGGACGACTGGATGGCGTGGCTCGTGCGGTTCAGGCCTTCGGTGGCCTTGTCCATGGTGACCATTCCGGTTTGGACTTCCTCACGCGAGCGGTGGGAGATATCCACCAGCAGTTTGGCTGTATCGGCCACACGCTGAATGGAAGTGACCATCTGGTCGATCGAAGCGGAGGTTTCCGCGACGCTGGAGGCCTGCACCTGCGTGTTCTTCACCACGTTCTGCACGTTGATGCTCATCTCGTGCATGGTGCTGGTGACTTCATCGATGGCGGAGGCCGCCTGCACGCTGACCTTGGCGGATTCATCGGAGGCGCTGGCCATTTGTCCGGCGCCGCTGGCCACTTGCGAAGCGCTGTCGCGCACCTGGCGGACCAGATCGCGCAAGCCCTGCGTCATGCGGGCGAAAGCCTTGGCCATGGTGTCCTGCTGCGACCGGGGATGGATGGTGACGGACAATTGGCCTTCGGCGATGGAGGCCGAAACGGTGGCCATTTCTTTCAGGTGGACAATCATCTTGTTGAAATTGTCTGCGAGGACACCTACTTCATCATCGCGATGAATATCGATGGTCTGATCCAAATCGCCCGTCTCGCCGATCCGGTGCGCGACTTCGATAAGGTGATACATGGGATCCTTGATAGTCTTCGCCGTGCGGAAGGCAATGAATGCGCCCAGGATGACAGCCAGCAAAGTTCCGATGGTGGTGATGCCGGTGCTCCAGGCGGCTGCAGACGCTGCCTTGGCGTTGGAATCGTCAAGCGTCTTGCGAATGGCCCGGTTGGCCTCGTCGAGCACGCCGGCGGATTTATTGGTCCACGAGGCGGGATCGTGCTGGAGATAATAAATCTGCATGTCGGAGACGGTTGCGTCGCCCGCATCTACCTGGTGGCGCTTGGCGACCATCTGTTTGGAAAAATTCTCCGACCAGTTGCGCTCGTTCTCTTCCACCTGCGCCAATGCGTTTCGAAGATACGGATCGTTCGCTTTGTTTGCGCCGTCTTTTGCCAGCGACAAGAGATCAGCGACACCCTTGTTGGTCTTGTCCTCGTCGCGCAGATCGCCGCTCAGCAGGTAGTTCCCAAGAAAAAGGCGATTCTCCATCATCTGGTAGCGGATGCTCTCGATCGTCTGCACGTCAGCCAGAGTGGCGGCGGAGGCCGAGCGCGCGTTATATTCGCGCACGACGGTGAAGATGTTGATGATAAACAGGAACAGCATGATGGCCAGGATGGCCCCAAATCCGAGATAGAGCTTCTTGCTGATCGTCATTTGCAACGCCTCCACTCCCTGCCCGGAAGGAACTCCTGCGCCGACGCGCTGAGGAGCGTTAATTCTGTCCGGTGAATTCGAATTCAACTGTTTCGATTGATTCCTTGGCTGCGGGTTCGAAGCGCCACTTCTTGACGGCGTCGAGCGCGGCGTTCACCAGCAGCGGGCTGCCCCCAACTACTTTTGTGTTCGAAACGTGGCCGTCGGCCGCGATCGTTGTTTCGATCTTGACCTTACCCGTCACTTTCATTTGCTTTGCCAGCGGCGGATAATCAGGCATAACTTTCGTTTTGACCTTGCGCTTCGCGGACTCTGACGACGCCTCCTGCGAATAGGTCTTCGTCGGCGACGCCAGCGTCCCCCCTAGAAGCAGCACAAGTCCAAAACCGGCAATCCCCAGTTTCCACTTCATGAACGCAATCCCCTCCAGCGAGAAACTCCCAGCCGCTGAAAATGCAATGGCAATGCCAGGGGGGAAGGCTTCTTTGAGGTGGGGCGGAATTCGGCAAATATTCCTGTAAATGATTGACTTATCGATGGTTAGAAAAGTGCTGTAGCCGCACCGAGGAGCCCTCTCGGCGAGCTAATCGTCTCAAATGCCCTGTTGGCGCCTGTCCCGGGTCTCAGGTTGCGACACATGCCTGATTACCCGTTTCAACAACACGTCAGACCACTTCGCTTGACTCAAAATGAGATGAGACCGTAACGTATTAGAAGTAAAGGCGCAACGCGCGCAAGCCCCCAAAGCCTCCATGCGTGCATTGAAGAAAACTCGGGAGATCCCTTCTCGTCTCGACGGCTCTTTCGAGAGCCTGCTGGCCCAATTCTCCGCCACAACCTTGGAGTTGAACCCGTCGCTCGGGACATCTGAATTCGCGCGGCGTCTGACGGCGCGCGCTTCGGAAATGTTGGACGCGCGCGCGGCCGTTCTAGTCCTTGCGCGTGGACCAGAGTGGACGATTGCCGCCCTGAGCGGTCCGGCTCATCGCTGGGACGCCATGACTCAGCATCGCCTCGCGACCGCTCTTGCGGAACAGGCCACTGTACCGGCGGTGGATTTGCGTGGCGGATCAGCAACCACGCTGCTGGGCCGCGAGCTTGGCGAAGCGGTCGGGTGGGGCCAGTTGCGGCTGGCGCGGCTGACGGGGAGCGAGGGTGAATTGCTCGGCGTGTTGTGCCTGGCGGATTTGGCGCACGAGCTTTCGGCGACAGAACGGCAGCTGCTGGAAGCACTGGCTGGTCATGCGTCGGTCGCGCTCGAAAATGTGCGTCTGTTTTCGCGGATCGAGCAATCGCGCAAACAATGGGTGGAAGACTTCGACGCGATTTCCGATTTCATCGTGGTCCACGATGTGAGCAATCGCGTCCTGCGGCTGAATCGGGCGCTCGCGGAATCGCTGAAGGTGCGCCCGACGGAAGCGGTGGGGCGGGATATTGGAAAAATGGAATTGCTGGCGACGCCCGCGCAGCCCGGGCGATGCCCGTTCTGCCGTAATCCGAAAGCGCCGCAGGAAGAATTCATCTATCAGGCGGGCGAGCGGTCGTACCTTGTGTCCGCATCCCGCATCACCAGCGGCCACCAGGACGATCTGCGCACCATTCATGTGTTGAAGGACGTCACCGATCGGCGCGAGGCGGAGCGGCGCTACCGGCGCGAGCGCGACTTCAACAAGAACATCTTGAACAACACGCAAAGCATGATTCTGGTGCTCGACACCGCGGGACTGATCAGCTACGCAAACCGCCGCTGCTTTGAGACCGGCTACCGCGAGGACGAACTGCTGGGCCATCCACTGGTTGAAATGGTTCCGACGGCGCGAAGGCCGCTTCTGACGGAGGCGCTTGAGCGGACGCTGCATGGTGCGGCGCTGGACAACCTGGAGATTCCGGTCATCCGCGGCGACAACACGGCGGGGCAATTCTCGATCAGCCTGAGCCCGATGCGCGACGAACAGGGAGACATCAACAGCATCGTCGTGGTGATGACGGATGTTACTGACGCCGCCGATTTGCAGGCAAAGTTGATGCACACGGAAAAAATGGCGGCGCTGGGCCAACTGGTTTCCGGTGTGGCGCACGAAGTGAATAATCCGCTCGCGGCGATCGTGGGCTTCACGGATCTACTGCTGGAAAGCCCGGAAATTCCCGCGGCGGCGAAGGGCGATCTACAGGTAATTCTGCAAGAGGCGCAGCGAACGCGCGTGATTGTTCAGAACCTGCTGAGCTTTGCGCGGCAAATGCCGGCGCAGCGCGAGCCGGTGCAGGTGAATACGGTGCTGCGTCAGACGCTGAAGCTCCGTGCCTATGATTTTTCTAATCATGGCGTGGAGCTTGTCGAACTCTACGATGAGAACCTTCCGGTGGTGGTCGGTGATCCGCACCAGTTGCAGCAGGTATTTCTCAATATTCTGAATAACTCCTACGACGCGGTGCAAGATACGCGGCGTCGCGGAAAAATCAAGATCGAGACCTCGCATCACGACGGCCATCTCGAGATTCTCTTTCGTGACAACGGGCCGGGGATCTCCCATCCCGACCGCATCTTTGATCCATTCTTCACAACCAAGGAAGTGGGCAAAGGAACGGGCCTGGGGTTGAGCATTTGCTATGGGATCGTGCGGGCGCATCAAGGCGAAATCACTGCGCGGAATAACGAGGACGGCGTTGGCTGCACATTTGTCGTGCGGTTGCCGGTGGCCGCAAAAGGCGCGGAATTAATGGCTGCCGAGGGGGTGCGATGACGGCCTCCCCGGGACCCGCCACGACCGCGCGCACGCGAATCTTGTTGATTGAGGATGAGCCGTCCGTTGCCGCGTTCTTGCGAATCGCGCTCGAGCGGCGTGGATACGAAATCGTGCCGTCGAGTTCGGCGGCCGAGGGACTGCAGATGCTGGCTACGGGAGATTTCACCGGCGTGATTTCAGATTTTCGGACCCCGGGAGGCATCTCCGGCGCGGACGTCCAGGATTGGCTGCGGCGCCACCGCCCTGAACTGGCGACGAAGATTGTATTCATCACCGGCGACACGGCGAGTGAAGAGACCGCCGCGCTGCTGGCTCAGACCGGCACGCCTTGTGTGGAAAAACCCTTCCGCGTCCATCAGCTGATGGCTGCGGTAGAGAAAACGATCGGAAAACCATGAGGGACGAACAGCGGCTGCGTTTCCTGATTGTGGATGATGAACAGAGCATCCGGCGGCTCTGCATGACCGTCGGACAAGGCTTGGGATTTTTCTGTGCGGAAGCGGAGACGGCGGAGGCGGCACTGGAATCGCTCGAGACGGGTCCGCCGGACATCGTCGTGACTGACTTGAAGCTGCCCAGCCTCACCGGCACGGAGCTGCTCCGGAAAATCAAGGAGCAATTGCCGCGCACCGAAGTGGCCATCATGACCGGCCATGGCTCGATCGAATCGGCAGTGGAGGCCATGCGCCAGGGCGCCTATGACTATATCGAAAAGCCGTTCCGTGTGGAGAGATTGCGGCAATTGCTGCAGCGGATGGCTGAAAAAGTCCGGTTGGTGACGGAAAATCACTTTCTGCGCGAGCGCGTGAACACGGAAACGCAGCTCGATGGAATCACCGGCACATCGGCGAAAATTCAGGATGTAATGCGGATGGTCTCGCGGCTGAAGGATACGCGCACGCCCGTGCTGGTGACGGGCGAGAGCGGCACGGGGAAAGAGCTGGTGGCGCGGGCGATTCATTTCCGCGGGCCGCTGGCACAAATGCCGTTTATCGCCGTGGACTGCGGCGCGCTGGTGCCCACGCTGATGGAAAGCGAACTCTTCGGCCACGAGAAGGGCGCCTTCACCGGCGCGCTGAAATCGAAGCCGGGCCTGTTCCATGCTGCCAATGGCGGAACGATTTTCCTCGATGAAATCGGCGAATTGCCGCTGGAGCTGCAGGCGAAACTTCTGCGCGTCCTGCAGGAAAAGGAAGTGCGGCCGGTGGGCAGCAACGAAAAAAATCCGGTGGATGTTCGCGTGATCGCCGCCACAAACCGCGACCTCGAAGCAGCCTACCGCGCGGGAACATTCCGCAAGGACCTTTATTTCCGGCTGGACGTGGTCACCGTGCGCCTGCCCAGTTTGCGGGAACGCCGCTCGGACATTCCGCAACTGGTGCACTGTTTTCTCGACCGCTATGCCCCGGGTGAAAATGTGCAGGTGACGCCCGCAGCGATGAAAAGTTTCCTGCAATACGACTGGCCGGGGAACGTGCGCGAGCTTGAGAATTGCATCGCTCGCGCCCTGGCGCTGGGGGATCACCGCGTGATTGACGTTGCGGATCTGCCCGCGGCAATCGGCGGCGCGGAAAGTGCGGGAATGAATGGCGGCGATGCTGCTGCGCTTTCCACCACCGCGCTGGCCGACCTGGAACGCATGACCATACTCCGTGTATTCGAACAGGCCGGTGGAGACAAGGCGCTGGCCGGCAGGATGCTGGGAATCAGCCGCGCGACTCTTTACAGAAAGTTGAAGCAGTATCAAATCCCTCTGCGGCCCTCGGACAAGCACCTGGTCGAGACCGCCTCGTAGTCAATCTAAGACACAAGATTTTCAAGGCCCAGCACTCAGCAAGTTGCGATTCGGGCATTCCCGGGTGAGACGTTTCAGTGTCAGTCTGAGACGGGAGCGGGAACAGCCTCCCCCCATGCCTCATGTAACTCCCTGTGTATAAATAACTTGCGAATATAAGAGCTGGCCGATCTTTGGCCGCGCTCGTGCAATCTCTCGCCCTTGAAGGATTCTGTCGCTGTCCTTGTGTCTCCAGGTGGCTCGCCATTCCAGGACGCACTCGCGCGGGCCAGGAGCTGAGGACAGCAAAAGGGTTGGGGACATCGTGCCACGTGAAGCTGGGATTGCCGCGGGGTCAGCAGAGCAGACGTGCGTCGTAAAACTGGCGCAACTTTTTCCGAGCGCTACACCGGTGCGGATTCCGGTGCGCGTGACCACTCTCGGCACAGGGCGGCGCCGATTGCAGGAGCAGACGGTGATTGAATTTGGCACCGCTCATGAAGTTCTGTTTGCTTCCACGCTGCCGCTGGAGTTTGAAGACCGTGTGCGCGTGCTGAATTCCGACGGCTCGCTGGACGCTCGCGCCACTGTCGTCGCCGTGCGTTACCACGAAGGACGCAAAGCTGTTGCAGCTCGATTCCTCGCCGAAGTCGGCAACTGGATCATCAAGCCATGACACCAAAAACACCTGTTACGACCACGAAGCCGCCCGCGCGCGGACAAAAATCCGGCGAGACGGGTGCCGCGGAATCTGCAGCAAGATGGACTGAGGCGCGGCTGGCCTATCCCTTGTACGCGGCGCTCGCGGCGCAATTCAATTTGGCGCCCTTACCGTATCCGATGGGCGAATTGCCGCCGCAGCGGCCGACGCGGGATGTTTTCGACCGCGATCTGCAATGGCTCGACGCGATTGATGAAAAAGTCCGCGCCTTCCAGATTCGCCAGCTTCCCTCGGAAATTCTAAACTCAAGCGAGGAAGCCCTGCGCTCCTTCATCCAGCGGCAGTTGAAGAAGCCGGACAAGACAACGGTGGATCGCGACAAGATTGACTTGCTGCTGGTGCAGTACTTCGCGCTCTGCGCGCCGGTGGAGCTTTATCGCGAAGCCATCAAGCTGGAAGATGTGGCCCGAGTGCTGCAACCTGTGTTGACCGAAGCGGATTCAACGCCGCTCGAGTGGTGCGCGCCGCTCGAAAAAATTCTCGAGACGCTCGACCATTGCCACAGCCTGCGCGACCTGATGGAGCACGGACTGCTCGAGCAGGGCCGCCTGGTGAAAGAATCAGCCGGATGCATGTTCTACGACCCGGCCGCCCTGGTTGCTTTCTGCCGTTTCAATTTCTCTCTGCGGCGCGCTTTTATTCGCATGCTGCATGCGGATTGGAGTGCCGTGCAACAGGCTGTGGATGCGCTCGACGCGAGCGGCGTGAAGTCAGTGGATTGCCGCCGCGCGGGATTTTCTGCGGCGGAAACAACCGCGCAACTCCGCACCTGGTGCGAAAACTGGCGGCAGCCATTTCACAAGGACTACACGGAAAGCTCGGTGAGCCACGCATTCGAGCAGCTTCTGGCGCTGCGCGCCGATCTCGAGGAAGAGCTCGGCCACCCACGTTCAGACGCATCCTCCGCGGCAGCTCCAATACGAGCCAGCCGGCCCGATGCGCCCGCGTCCGAATCAAAGCAAGCGCCCGCTGCACAGGTACCGCCTCCCCCAGCCGCTGTGCAAGTGACTCCTCCCACGGCGCCTGCTCCAAAGCAAGACGAATCAAGAGCAGCTTCAAACGCTCCAGCTCCCCAGGCGCCCACTGCATCGCCATCAGCGAACAAGCCGGCAAGATCCGGAGCAGACACTCCAGCGAAGCCCACGGCTGCCTCAGAGACGGAGAAGTGCCTCGAAGCAATCTGGGAACAATTGATTGCAGCGCCGCCCTCTCGCGGGCGCTCGATGTCCACCGTGGTCCTGCAGGACACGAAAGTTCTGCTGTCCTCCTGGGAAGTGGCGGCATTTGTCGCCGAAGGCGGACAGGAGGCAGAAGACCTGCGCCGCGCCGTGGTTGCACGCGCGCTGCTCGCGGTTGCCGGGAACCAGCGGAAGCGCTCCGGCGATGAGAGCGCGCTCGCGTCCGCCCTGGTGCATGCGCGCAGCGAAGTTTCCTATTTCCAGGGCCGCGTGGAGCAGGCCAAGCGCGCGAAGAATACGGAGGCCGCCGTGAATCTTGGGATCAGCACGAAGCGGCTCCTTTCCTTCATCGAGGAAGCGGAAAAGCTCCAACCCTGAGGCAGGGACTTGAGGCAGAGAAATGACTGGGCGTCCTCTCAATCAAGCCAGCGTCCTGATCGTTTCGGACGACACGGAATTCGCACGCACCGTTGTAGCGCGCTGGCAAGCTGAGCGGCACGTCCCGGAAATCACGCTGGCCACAAGCGACGTGTGGCACGCAGCCAGCGCATTGAATTATGAACTCGTGATCGTGGGGCCCGTGCGCGACGGGAAATCCTCCGCCATCCTCTCCTCTCTTGATGCATCTCGAGGGACAGCCGCGGTTTGCGTCACCGAAGACACCAGAGATGTTTCCACCTTGCGCGCGGAGCATCCGCATCTGCTGGTCGTCCCACGGCAGGACGGATGGACCGGGACACTGATTCTGATTTCAAGCGAAGCGCTGCGCCGCGTGGAGGCCGTGGGCCGGGGGCAGCGCGCCGAACGCCTGGCGCTGGAATCCCAGTGCCAAGCGACGCTCGGGCGCTACATGCTGGAGATGCGGCCCAGCGTGAACAACGCCCTCACCTCTGTCCTGGGCAATGCAGACTTGCTGCTGCTCGAGCCGGGCCAGATTTCGCCCGTGTGCCGCGACCAAATCCGGACCATTCACACCATGGCGCTGCGGCTGAATGAAATCATGCAGCGATTCTCATCCCTGGCGACGGAAATGAGGGCGGGTGAGAAAGAATCTCAAGCTGAGACAGAGGCGGCGTCTCACGGCCTGCTCCCGAAGTCTTGAGGGACGCCGAGGTAGCTCGTAAGAGAAGCAAACAATAGGGGTTTGCAAAGTAGTCGCAGGACGCGAAACCAGGGCCAGTGGTGGCTGCGGAGTTGCAATTATCTCTGCGGGGATTTGTGTGGAGGTACGGGAATGATGAAGAAAGTGTTGATTGTGGACGATTCGCAGGCCGAAGTTCGCCTGATCCAATCGTTCTTGCAGCAAGGAGGCTTTCATTCGGTGGGTATCTCCGATCCGACGAAAATCGAGGAAACAATCGAGGAAGAGCGGCCCAACGTGATTCTGCTGGACGTGGTAATGCCGCAGCGCAACGGTTTTCAGGCTTGCCGTGAGCTGAAGAGCCAGGAGCTGTACTCGAAGATCCCGATAATTCTGGTGACCTCGAGAAGCACGCCGAGCGATCGCTACTGGGGCGAGCAGCAGGGCGCGAATGGGTATGTGGCCAAGCCGTTCACGCCAGAAGAGCTGCTGGATGCGGTGAAGAGGTTTGCCTGATGGCGAATGAGCAGGAAAACGCGGCACGGCCTGTTGATCTCGAAGGCGGCGAGTTCCTCGAGAGCGAAACAGCTTTCGAGGAGCAGCTGCCCGAGCGGCAATTCTGCGTTTTCCGCGCAGGCCGCGAGCGATTTTGCCTCTCCGTGCTGGAGGTGGAAGAAGTGGTGGATTGGCCAATCGTGACGCGCGTTCCCCTGGCGCCCGCATTCCTGATGGGCGTCTTCAATCTTCGCGGCACCATCGTGCCGCTGGTGGATATCGCCTTCACGGAAGGCCGCCGGCCAGGGCTGCTGCCGAAGCATGTCGTGGTGGCGGCAATCGAGGGCGACACACAGCGCGATGATTTGCGGCTGGGCATTGCAGCCGATGAAGTGATCGGCACGTACTCGGCAACCGAGGAAGCGCTGCTCGATCAGGCTCCCGCCGATGTGCCGCATTGCCGCGGGATGCTGCGCCACGACGACCGGCTGGCGCTGGTCGTTGATTTGCGGCGTTTGACCGACGTGTTTCCAATGCCTGTGATTTAGGGCTGCGCCGGCACAATTTTTTGGCGGTTGAAAAAGAATCTTAGGCCTGCGCGAGTGCGCGGAAAAGTTCTTGGGAGGAAGTCATGAAAGCTCGTTTGAGTTCCACAGTCTGGATGCTGGTCCTCTGGATCGGCGTGGCGCTGTTCGGCGTGCTGGGAATTGCCTACTACGCCGGGGCGCACTCGGCGGCACAGGCCGGAGCGGATACGTCCGGGGTGCCGGGAGGCGCAAGCGGCGCGTTGTTCGGCGCTGCCACGCTGGCGCTGATCGCCGCCATCTCCATCGTCTACGTGTTGAGCAAGCGCGTATTGAAGCCGGTGGACGAGCTGGTGAAATTTTCAGAGCGGCTTGTGGCCGGCGACGCCCGGGCGCGCGCGGAGATTGAAACCGGCGACGAGTTTGAATTCATCGCCGAAAATTGCAACCGCAGCGCCGCGAAGGTGGCGCACGCTGTCACCAGCCAGCAGGCGCAGGATTCACTCCAGCGCAGCATCACCGACCTGCTGAACACCATCAAAGAAGTCGCGCGCGGCGATCTGACCATTCGCGGCAAGGTGACCAACGACGCGCTCGGCAATGTGGTGGACTCCGTAAACTTCATGCTCGACAACTTCACCAAGGTTCTTGAGCGCGTGCGCAAGGCTGCCATCGACGTCAGCGCGAGCGCCAACCAGATTCTCGAAGCCGCGGACGACATGACCGCCGGTGCAACCCAGCAAGACCAGGAAATCACGAACACTTCTTCGGCCGTCGAAGAGCTGACGGTTTCGATGAAGCAGGTGTCGAACAACGCGGAAGCCAGCGCCGAGGCGGCGCGCCGCGCGCTCGATGCGGCGGAGCAGGGCAACCGCGCGGTGCGCGATACGCTCGAAGGCATGCAGCGCATCCGCGCATCGGTGCAGGCCACGGCAAAGAAAATTAAGTCTCTCGGCGACCGCTCACTCGAAATTTCTGAAATCATCAACGTGATTAACGACATCACCGAGCAGACCAATTTACTCGCGCTCAACGCCGCGATTGAGGCGGCTCGCGCTGGCGAAGCAGGCCGCGGTTTCGCGGTCGTCGCAGACGAAGTGCGCAAACTGGCCGAGCACTCCCGCAGCGCCACGAAAGATATCGCCGCGCTCATCAAGGCCATTCAGGCGGAGACGAACGAAGCAGTGGTGGTCATGGAAGAAGGCACACGCGAAGTGGAAGTGGGAGCCGGGCTGGCCGATCAAGCCGG
>JBGPZR010000001.1:0-21777 GCA_041493845.1 Terriglobia bacterium
GCCAGAGCATCGGGATGGCGGTTGCCCTCCATCCATGGCTCAAGGTAATTTGGAAAATCTTTACAGCCGATCGTTGCCATGCTCTTAGTCCTCGGCGCCCAGGTTAATTCCGGCAGCCTTGCGTTCTTCGCGGGCTTTGTCGCGCAGCACTTCATGAAGCAACTCGCGGAGGCGCATGCGCGCCTTGTGGAGTTGCGACTTTGAATTGCCGATCGAACAGCCCATAATTTCAGCGATCTCGTTGTGCTCGTAACCTTGCACGTCGTGCAGCACGAACACTGATTTGTATCCGGGTGGCAACTGCTCCACCGCTCGCTGCAGGTTGAGGCGGTCAATCGAACCGCTCAGCCTCAAATCCGGCGCGCCAAAATCACGCCGCGGTCCACCCGATTCTTCGTCCGGCTCAGTGACTTCTTCGAGCGATGTTTCCGCCGCCGACTTCTTGCGCAGCCGCATCAGTACGACATTCACCGACAGGCGGTGCAACCAAGTCGAAAAGGCGGACTCGCCGCGGAAAGTGGAGATCTTGCGGAAAAGCTGGAGGAATGCTTCTTGCGTCAAATCCTCTGCTTCGGCCGTGTTTCCCACCATCCGCAAACATAGGGAATAGACCCTGCGACTGTGCAATTGATACAGCCGCTCGAAAGCCACTGCATCACCTTGCTGGGCGAGCCGGATGGCTTCCGCCTCCGGTATTTCCCCAGGTTCTGTTCGTCTCGTTCGGGCCACGCTACCCGTCGGGACGCATCCTTCATTGCGATGCGTCGACCGCTTCAGAAGTTGTACTTGCTGTTCTTCCCGGACAACCCAACCGCCAACTTGCCGGACCGGGGAGCCGTGCGGGGGCGAAGGCATCCGGTTTGGATGCGGAGGTCGCCCGCTGAGCACTGTCTATTTTCATCGGAATCCGTCCGCACGTCCAGTGCGTAGCGAGCCTGAGCGGTCCGGCCATAGGGAGTGTGGCTCCATGGCTAATTTCCCGAATTGCAATGGACAGCGGCGATTGACCCAGGGGAAGGCGGCAGGCTAGGCCCGCGAGCGAGTTTGCCCGGGCTATTGACTCAGCTAAGCAGAAACACGAGTGAGCCGCTGCCGCCCAGGTATCCTCTTGGTGGCTGGCGGCGTGCTCATCGCGGCTGCGAAGGCTGCCAGCTGCTCTGTGGGCAGTGCGCGCAGAAAGGCTTTCAGTACCACTTCCGCCTCGCGCAGGCAGGTATTTAAATCAAAGTGAACGGAATCGAGGGCCGCCCAGCACACGCCGGGCTGGACAGAGACACCCTCGGAGAGGTCGGCGGCTGCTTGATCGAACTCCCAGCCCAGTTGCTCGACCGTACTCGAGAGGATCCGCAGTTTGTGGAAGAAGCGTGAGCGGTCGCCGAACAGAACATGGTGCAGGAGTCCATTCCATGACGCGGCACTCTGAGCGGTGTCCCCGCGGAAGAACCGCGTTTTCAGGGGCTCGACGACAGGAAGATCGCTTACATGCCTGCCAGCATCCGCGATCGAGTTGCACGCAGCGATCAGCAAGCCAGCGAACCGGGCCACTAGACTTGCGGTAATTTCAACCTGCTGGCGGGCACAGACGAGTTCCCCTCGAAGGCGCAAAGAGAGAGCGTCATCGAGCGCCACGCTCATCATCGCGTACGAACATTCCCACTGGCGCACGACGCTGTCGAAGATCTGGCTCTTTTCCCTGGGAAGCGCTGCCAGCCAATCTTCAGGAACGTCACGTCGCGCGGGGATGGGTCCGCGCTTGCGCTTGTGAAACAAGCGGCCTCCGAAAGGAAGCGGCATTATACCACTGGTTTTCGCAGACGGCGTTTTCTTGACGCTTGCGGAAGCCGCCCGCTATACTGCCGCGCGGCTCACCGCGAAGGCCCGATTCACTCAAACGGCCAAAGCACCGAAAGGATTGTCCCGTTGGAATTTGAACCGCTCGACCAGTTTCTTCAACGCCGCAAAAAGCTGGGTGAAATCGAGGCCCTCGGGAATCCGGCCTACCCGCACAAGTTTTCCTGGACGCATACGGCGAGACAGATTGCGGAGGAGTTTGGCGAACGGACGGCCGAGCAGCTCAGTGCCGAGCGCGTGGAAGTGCGTGTGGCAGGGCGCATCATCGCATTGCGCCCGCATGGCAAGGCCGGATTCGCGCACATTGCCGGCGACGGCGCTCGATTGCAGATGTATGTCCGTCTGGATGTGATGGGCGAGCAGGCGTTCAAGCTTTTCCAGCTCTTGGACCTGGGCGACATCGTTGGCGTCTCCGGCCATCTATTCCGCACAAAAACGAATGAGCTGACCGTGTGGGTCGAGCGGCTCGAACTGTTGAGCAAAGCGCTGCTGCCTCTGCCGGAAAAATGGCACGGGCTGGCGGACGTGGACCAACGCTACCGCCGCCGGTACCTGGACTTAATTGTTAATGAACACACCCGCGAGATTTTTCTTCGGCGCTCGCAGATTATCCGCGAGCTGCGGCAGTTTTTTGACGCGCGCGGGTACATCGAAGTTGAAACGCCGATGATGCATCCCATCCTTGGCGGGGCCACGGCGCGGCCGTTTGTGACGCACCACAATACATTTGACATGGATCTGTATCTGCGGATTGCGCCCGAACTGTATTTGAAGCGGCTGGTGGTGGGCGGCCTCGATCGCGTATACGAAATCAACCGGAACTTTCGCAACGAAGGAATCGACGCCATCCATATGCCCGAGTTCACCATGCTCGAGTTCTACCAGGCGTACAGCGACTACCTCGAGCTGATGGACATGACCGAGGAATTATTCCGCAGCCTGGTTCAGAAAATTTGCGGACCGACCAGGATCAAGTATGGCGAACTGGAAATTGATTTCGCGCGCTTCGAGCGCCTTTCGATGCGTGAGGCCATCGTGAAATATTGGCCCGGGGCAGCCGGCGCGCCACCGACGGCTACTGAACTCGCCGCACCGGGGGGGCCGCGCGCCATCGCAGACCGCTACGATTCCTATGCGCGTTCGCGTGGCGCCGATCCAATTGCCGGTGCCGGGAAACTTTCCGACGGCGAGCTGACGGGCGAATTGTTTGAAAATATTGCCGAACCGAATTTGATCCAACCGACCTTTATCTTTGATTTTCCCACAGCGATCTCGCCGCTCTCGAAGCCGCGTGCAGATGATCCCTCGATTGCCGAACGCTTCGAGCTTTTCATCGCTGGGATGGAGCTTGCCAACGGCTTCTCCGAATTGAATGATCCGTTTGACCAAGAGAGCCGCTTTCGGGCACAGGTGGAAAAGGGCGGGCAGGAAGCGCCAAAAGAAGTGGACATGGATTACATCCGCGCACTCAGCCACGGTTTGCCCCCGACTGCGGGAGAGGGAGTCGGTATAGACCGGGTGGTGATGCTCCTCACCGATTCGCACTCCATCCGTGAGGTGGTCCTGTTTCCGCTCCTGCGCACCGAAGCGGCCGAACCAGCGGCCGCGCAATCAGACAAGAAACCAAAATGAAATTTGAATGGCTGGTTGCGCTGCGGTATTTGCGATCGCCGAACCGGCCAGCGGTGCTGCGCCTGGTCACCTTGCTGGCAGTGATTGGGGTGGCCGCGGGCGTGACGACACTGGTGGTGGCGCTTTCGATGAACACGGGGTTTCGCCAGGCCATTCGCGATCGGTTGCTGACCGTCACGGCCCACGTGAATTTGAAGCCCATCGGCCCGCAGGGAATTCGCGACTACCGCAGCCTGATGGCGCGCCTGAGCGGCACGCCCGGTGTGCGCTCGATCGAGCCTGCGATTTACGACACGGTGTTGTTTTCTGCCGGAGGCCGCGCGCGCGGAATCGTTCTGAAGGGAGTAGATCCAGAACTCGAGCGTCGCGCGAGTGAAGCATTGCGCCACATGGTTTCGGGCTCGGGCGATTTCGCCGCCGATGCGGACGGCATCCCGGCGCTGCTCGTGGGGCGCATCCTCGCCGAAGATCTGAAAGTTTCTGCAGGGGATTACGTCACGCTCACCAGCCCGCAAGGAAATCTGACGCCATTTGGAATGCTGCCGCGCTCGCGGCGGTTTCGCGTAGCAGGAATCTTTGATTCCGGGTTTTACGATTATGATGCGAATTGGGGGTTCGTCACACTCGGCTCCGCGCAGGGGCTTGCCGGCATCGGCGACGTGGTCAGCTTGCTGGAGATTCGCGTGAATAACCTCGATGAAGCACGCGCTATCGCCGAACAGCTTTTGCACCGCGCCGGGAACGGCTTCACAACTTCGACGTGGATGGATGAGAACCGCGCGCTTTTCCGGGCGCTGAGTCTGGAGAAGCTAGTCACCGCGCTTTTTATCGGTCTGATCACGTTCGTGGCCGGCCTGAATATTCTTGTGGTGCTCACGATGACCGTCACGGACCGGGCGCGCGACATTGCCGTGCTGGTGGCCATGGGGGCGCGGCATCACCAGATTCGCAAGATTTTCATCCTACAGGGGCTGGCGGTGAGTATCGCAGGAACCGCAGCCGGCCTTGTGCTGGGCTATGCGTCTGCCTGGATCGCAGACAGGTGGAGATTGATTCCGCTTAATCCGGAAGTGTACGCGATTCCCTACGTGCCGTTCCGCGCGAACGCATTCGATGCCATCTGGATCGCCGCCGCAGCGCTCGCCATCAGCATTGCCGCGACGGTGCTGCCCGCCCGCTCCGCCGCACGGGTTCTTCCCGTCGAGATTTTCCGATTTGAATAAAGAAGCGTTGCCTAGTTCCCTCCGCGCCATGGCTCGGTTCGAATCCGCGGTGGCGGGCGTGTTAGAATCAATTTGAGGGCGAAGTTGAGGCGCAGGAGCCACTTGGCGGGAAAGAGCGCGGATGGCAGCTAGAGGTAACGGTACGGCAAAAAAGTGAAAGTATTTAGAACCGTCTCGGTTTGGGAAAGGCTAGATGAGTGAAAAATAGGGACATACGGATTGGCTCGTTCGGCATCTAACGTGACATAGAGGTGGTAGGCGATGCATAGTCAGGCGAGCTTGGGCGCTTCTGCAATTGACGACTCGCATTTCGGGGCCGCCACAAACTCTAGTCAAATACTGCTCGTCGAGAATCTCCGCAAGACTTTTCACTCCGGTTCCCAGGAAATTACACCACTCAGCGGAATTGATTTGTCAGTCGAGCGCGGCGAAATGATCTCGATCGTTGGCCCATCGGGCGCGGGAAAGAGCACCCTGCTGCACATGCTGGCCGGGCTGGACACTCCAACAAGCGGTACAGTATACTTCGGCGGGAATTCGCTCCAGTCGCTTACAGAGGCGGAGCTGGCGGAGTATCGCAATCGCGCCGTGGGTTTTGTATGGCAGCGGCATCACTTGCTGCCTGATTTCACCGCGGTGGAGAACGTGGCGATGCCCATGCTGGTTCGGGGCGAAGGGTTGGGTCAGGCGCTCCGGGCGGCGGAAGAATGGCTGGGGGAAGTGGGACTGGCTGATCGTGCCGCGCAGCGTGCAGGGGAGCTTTCCGGGGGCGAACAGCAGCGCGTGGCGATCGCACGAGCACTGGTGAATCGGCCGGCGTTGCTGCTTGCGGACGAACCGACAGGGGATCTGGACGAACGGAGCGCAGAGAACGTATTCGAACTCATGCAGCGCGTTCACAGGTCTCACCACCTGACCTCCATTCTCGCGACCCATAACCTGTCATTGGCCCGGCGCACGGACCGTGTTCTGGCTCTCGAGCACGGCAAATTGACGCCGGGTGGTGAAGTGCTAGCGGGTTCCGCTGCTTCGATGGCGCGGCAGGCAGGCGCTGTAACAAAGACTCAGGGAGAGCGCGGGTGAAACGTGTTTGAACGCTATACAGAAAAAGCTAGGCGCGTGATCTTTTTCGCACGGTACGAGGCGAGCCAGTACGGCAGCCCGTACATCGAGACGGAACACTTGCTGCTCGGACTGTTGCGTGAGGACAAGGCGCTCGCGAACCGCTTTCTGCGTTCGCACGGCTCGATTGAATCCATCCGCAAAGAGATCGAATCGCGCATCACCGTCCGCGAACGTATTTCCACATCCGTGGAAGTCCCGCTCAGCCAGGAGTGCAAGCGGATTCTGAATTTTGCCGCGGAAGAAGCCGAGCGCCTGGGCCACAAACATGTGGGTACGGAGCATCTACTCTTGGGAGTGCTGCGCGAGGAGAAATCCTTCGGCGCGGAAATTTTACTGGAACGCGGATTGCGGCTTTCCACCGTGCGCGAGGAACTCCAGCGCAGCGCGGGAGAGAAGGTGCCTGTGAATCGGCCTAAAGAAACTTCCTTGCTGGCAGAATTCAGCCGCGACTTGACGCAGGCGGCGATGGAGGGGCAGCTCGACCCGCTGGTGGGCCGGGACCGCGAACTCGAACGCGCCATCCAGATTCTCTGCCGCCGCACGAAGAACAACCCTGTCCTGATTGGCGAGCCGGGTGTGGGCAAGACGGCGATCGTCGAGGGCTTGGCCCAGCGGATCGCAGACGGCGATGTTCCGCCGTTCCTGGCCGACAAGCGCATTCTTTCACTCGATCTTTCGCTGATCGTTGCCGGCACAAAATATCGCGGGCAGTTTGAAGAGCGGCTGAAGACCATCATGAAGGAATTGATGGAGAGCCAGAACGCCATCGTTTTCATTGATGAGCTGCACACGCTGGTCGGCGCAGGTTCGGCCGAAGGCTCTCTCGACGCCGCCAATATCCTGAAGCCGGCGCTGAGCCGCGGTGAAATCCAGTGCATCGGTGCAACAACGCCCGGTGAGTATCGCAAATCCGTCGAGAAAGACCGCTCACTCGAGAGGCGCTTCCAGTCCATAAAGGTGTCGGCGCCGAACGAAGATGAAGCCATTCGGGTGCTGCAAGGGGTGCGCGACCGCTACGAGAAGTTTCATGCCGTCAGCTACACCGACGAAGCCATCCACTACGCCGTGTATCTCTCGAACCGGTACATCCCGGACCGCTTTCTCCCGGACAAGGCCATTGACCTGCTTGACGAAGCCGGTTCACGCGTGAAATTGCGCCAGGCAATGCTGCCGGATGAAGTTTCTGAAGTGCAGAAGCGCGTGAAGTTCATCACGCACCGGATGGAAACGGCGATTGCCAATCATGAGTTCGAAAAGGCGCGGTTCTATTCCGAGGAAGAGCGAAAAGAGAAGGAGCACCTGCGGGTGCTGCGGGAAAAGCTGAAGATTGACGACTCCTCGACCGGCGTTGTCACACGCGAAGATATCGAAGAAGTGGTGGCGCGCTGGACGGGCATACAGGTTTCTGCGATCAAGGAAGACGAGCAGCAGAAACTGCTGCGCATCGAAGAAGAACTGCATCGCCGCGTCATCAGCCAGGACAAAGCCATCACCGCGCTGGCACGCGCGATTCGCCGCAGCCGCGCCGGCCTGAAGGCGCCGGGCCGCCCGGTGGGCTGCTTCCTGTTCCTCGGGCCTACGGGCGTCGGCAAGACGGAAGTTGCGCGCCGCCTGGCCGAATTTCTCTTCGGCAGCGAGAAATCTCTGATCCGTTTCGATATGTCCGAATACATGGAGAAGCATTCCGTGTCGAAACTGATCGGCGCGCCCCCAGGATACGTGGGCTACGAAGAGGGCGGGCAATTGACCGAGCGCGTTCGCCGCACTCCCTATTCCGTGATGCTGCTGGACGAAATCGAGAAGGCGCACCCGGATGTTTACAATATCCTGCTGCAGGTTTTTGAAGACGGGCAATTGACGGACGGGCTCGGCAACACGGTGGATTTCCGCAACACCATCATCATCCTCACCTCCAACCTCGGCGCACGCCAGTTGCAGAAGCAATCCGGTCTCGGCTTCCAGTCTGCAGATGAAGTTGCCGCCGCGAAGAGCCAGGATGATATGGTGATGGGCGAAGTCAAGCGAGTCTTCAATCCTGAATTTTTGAACAGGCTCGACGAAGTGATTCTGTTCAATTCACTCACGGAAGACGACCTGCTGCGGATCATCGACTTGCTGGTAGGCCAGATTAACGAAACGCTGGTGCATCGCCAGGTGCAGATTGCCGTCACACCCGAGGCGCGCCAGTGGATACTTGAGAAGACCTGCGGCGATCGAAATTATGGCGCGCGGCCGCTCCGGCGCGCGTTGCAGAAGTACGTCGAAGACCCACTGTCGGAAGCTCTGATCCAGGGCGGACTGCAGCGGCCGGCCACGCTGGAAGTTTTTCTTTCCGGCGACGGTCTCTCGTTCCGTCCCGTGGTTGAAGCAACCCCGGTGGCCCACTAGGAATCCTACACGCGCAAGCCGGACGGGAGCGGTCCGGCGGGGGAGCAAAAAATCTTGGGCGGGGGACTGCGGCCTTGACCAGAGCCTTGGCCGCCAGCAGGAAAATTTTTGTGCGCCGATTTGGAATCCTCGCCGTTGTGTATCTGATTGCTCTTACCTTGGAACATCCCCTTTGGGGTCAGCAAAGGCAGCAGCCCGGCGCGACTCCCTACGTCATCACACGAATTGATTTCATCGGGAATCGCAGGATTCAACGCGACACGCTGCTGGCGCGGATTTTTTCACGCGTCGGGGATCCCTTCACCGTGGAAGGCGCGCGCCGAGATTTCCAGGCGTTGTGGAACACGCAATTTTTCGAAGATGTTCGCCTGGAGATGGAAGACGATCCCAAGAACCCTTACGGAAAGATTCTCCTCTTCTATGTTCAGGAGCGGCCCATCATTCGGCGGATCGAATACAAAGGAAACAAATCCGTCAGTGAATCCGACATCCTCGATCGCTTCAAGGAACGCAAGGTAGGGCTTTCGGTCGAGAGCCAGTTTGATCCCACAAAAATCAAACGAGCCGAGGTGGTGCTGAAGGAACTGCTGGGGGAGCACGGCCGCCAATTCGCCACCGTGAAACCCACCTACGAGCGCATCGCCGCAACAAACGCCGTGAAGCTGGTCTTTAACATTAATGAAGGCCCGAAGGTCAAGGTGGGGACGATCACCATCCAGGGGAACAAGGCATTCTCCCAGCGCAAGATTATCCGCGCCATGAAACACAGCAGGCCGTATGCTATTCCGCTCGGGATCACCGAAATCCCCGTCCTCAACAAAACCTATGACCGTCAGAAACTGGATGAAGACCTTGAAGTGGGCATCCGCGGCCTGTATCAGGATCACGGCTATTTCAAAGTTCTGGTGAAGGACCCAATCCTGAAAACGCAGGACGTGAACAAGGGCGGGATTCCCGGGCCGTGGCCTTTGGTTGGTGCGAAGCACGGCAAGGAGACCAATATCACCATTCCCATCGAAGAAGGCGAGCTATACCACATGGGGAAGCTGAGCTTCCGCAGTTCTGATCCGGATCAGGGTCTGGTATTCAAGCCGGAAATCCTGGCAGGGGTCTTTCCGCTGAAGCAAGGGGACATCTTATCCGCCGACAAGATCCGCAAAGGCCTTGAAACTTATAAGAAACTCTATGGTCAATACGGCTACATCGATTTTACTGCTACTCCGTTTACCGACGTGGACGATGCGAAAAGGGTCGTGGACATCCGCATGGAGTTCGACCAACAGAAAGCCTTCTACGTGCGGCGCATCGAGTTCGTTGGAAATACTACGACCCGCGATAAAGTGATTCGCCGTGAACTGCTGATTGATGAGGGCGCGCTCTTCAACAACCGCTACTGGGAAGCAAGCATCCTGCGGCTGAACCAGCTCAACTATTTCGACCCCATCAAGCCGGAGAACGCGGAGATCAAGCGCAATACCAAAGCCGGCACCGTGGATATCAAGCTGAAGGTGAAGGAAAAGGGGAAGCAGTCCATCAGCTTTTCGGGAGGCGTCAGCGGGGTTGCCGGCAGCTTCGTCGGGCTTTCCTACCAGACAAATAATTTCCTGGGCCTCGGCGAAACGCTCACTTTTTCGGCGGAGGTCGGCGACCGCCAGCAAAATATTCTATTCGGCCTCACGGAGCCGTATCTTTTCGACCGGCCTATTTCCTCCGGCTTCACCGTGTTCAAGAATCGTTTCAACTACAACCAGGCGCGCGAAACAGGGATTCTCATCGGCCAGCAGGTCGCTCTGAACCCGGCGCTGCAGCAAAACTACGCGACGGACTCCAAAGGATTTACCCTCTTCGCCAGTTATCCGCTACGCAGATTTTCATGGACGCGAGTGGGCATCACCTACGGCTGGTCCACAACGAATATCACGACATTCAGCCAATCGGCCCAACTGTTATTTCAGTTCGTGCAATTCCGGAGCCTGTCGGGGCCATCGGCACTGAAGGGCATCGCCTCGAGCAAGATTACGCCGACGATTTCCTACAACACGGTGGATAATCCGCAAAACCCGCATTCGGGCAAGAGTTTCTATTACGGGTTTGCGCTCGAGGGCGGGCCGCTGCAAGGCAATGTGAACACGTTCAGCAACACATTCACGGCCACATACTTTCGTCCGACGTATAAGAAGCGCAACGTGATCGGCATGCGGCTTCTGACCAGTATGATTTCGGGCTATGGAGGGAAAGACGTACCGCCGTTCAATCGCTTTTATATGGGCGGCGAAAACGACATCCGGGGTTTCGACTTCTATACGATTTCGCCGTTCGTGGCGATCGCAAGCTCCGCCACGCAACCGATTGCCTACACCGATCCCAGAGTCATCGGCTCCAACGGGCTTCCGCTCACGCAACTAATCAACGTCCCGGTAGTGACCTTTTTCCCCACGCGCCCCGGCGGAGACTGGCAAATCCTGACGAATTTGGAGTATCGGATCCCCATCGCCGGCCCCGTGAACATGGCTATCTTCAACGATCTCGGTTTTAACGGGCTTCTCCGGAAGACGCAGTTGCAGCTCGATCCGACGGCCTTGGCCCCCTTGCAGCAACAGTATCCGAATCCCGACTTTCCCAATTTGAAGATCGCCAACAGCTTGCCGATTATTGGTGGAAACTTCACGCCGCACTCCTCCACGGGAGTGGAATTTGTCGTTCAATTGCCCATTGTGAATGCGCCATTCCGCTTCTATTACGCGTACAATTTCCTCCGCCAGACGAACACGATTACAGGCCCGCGCGGGGGATATGCCCTGACGGATGCGCAAAAGGCGGCGCTGCCTCCTGGCGTTCTGGAAACACAGATCGTGCCACAACTGAATACGTTCCTGGATCAACGGATCCAGAGGCTTCCAGCGGGACTGATCGAACCGTCACACACCTTCCGCTTCACGGTCGGACGGACTTTCTGATGGCGACCGTGCGCACCGTATCGAAATTGCAGGACCGTTCGCGCAGCGAGAGCGGCGGATTGATAGCCGTCAACAGGTTTGGAGGGATGAGAATGAGATTGTGGAGATTGGGCGCAACAGCGCTGCTCGCCGCCTGGGTGGCGGGCTGCGGAGGGAACTCCACGCCTGTGGGGATCACTGTGACTTCTGCCGCAGCAGGGGCCGGATCAACGGCCACTGTCAATCTAAATGGCACAGTGCAATTTTTTGCGACAGTCAGTGGCACCTCGTCCCGTACCGTGTTCTGGCAAATCTGCCTTGTCCCGACTACGCCCGGCAAACAGCCGACAAGCTGTACCCAAGGCATCGGGCTGGCCGGGTGCACAATTCCAACCGTTTCCAAGCCGCTGGTGGGATTCGGCACAATTAGCGCTACAGGTCTCTACACAGCTCCGGACACTGTCCCTTCACCGAGCCTCTTTGTGGTGATGGCCAGCAGTTGTATCCAACCTACCGCCTTCGGCCTTCAGGCGACTCAGGTGACTGTTGGTGTTACTGTGCAGCTCACACCGGCGACCGCTACCATCGAGACGGGAGAGAAATTTCCGCTGACGTTGACGATTACGGGAACGCAAAACAAGTCCGTCACCTGGACAGTCACGAACGGCACGAATCCACCGGTTGTGGGCGGAAACTCCACCATTGGTTTCATCTGCCCCAATCCTGCCGCCCCTCAACCATGTCCAGACGGAACTTATGTCGCTCCCAACGCGCCACCAACGGGGGGCGCCGTACAAGTTAGAGCAACATCGGCGACCACTGGCTCGCCTTTCGGCCAGTCAACGATCAGAGTTGTGCAGGCCGTCCCGCCGACAGTCGCAAGCATTGATCCTCCCGCAGCGGTGCAGGGCTCGGTCCAACAGGATGTCTACGTGACGGGATCGAATTTCTTTATAACCAGCACCGTGGTCGTGGGGCCGAGTCTGGATCCTGTTCCCACCACTTTCATCAATAGCGGGCTGCTCCGCGCCACGATCCCTGCGAGCGAGCTGACCGGAAACAATGCAACGAATCTCGCGATACGAGTGCGGCAGCAAAGCGGCAGCCTGAACCCTCCCGGATCACCGGATCTGATCCTGGCGCCCGCCCGGCCGGCGGTCATTTCCTCGAGCCCCGACAGCGTCACACAATCAGCTTCCAACGTGAGCGTAGCCCTGACAGGCGGCTACTATTCGCCGGGAACGACAACCGCGACGTTTAATGGGCAAGGGGCGACAACAAATTTCCAGGATAGCCGCGACCTGGCCGTGAGCATCTCATTCGTCGGCACGCCTGCTCCGGGGCTGTACCCGATCGTGGTGCAGAATGTAGGAGTCGCGGCGCCCTCCGCCGTGAATCTCGCTGTGCAGCCCACAACGGTCTCGTCGTCGCCGGGTGCGCCGATTGCTGTTGGCAAAAGTCCCACGGCCGTGGCCATCGATAACGCTTTGCATCTGGCTGTGGTTGTTAATCAGACCGGGGGCACGGTTTCATTGCTTGATCTGGGCACGGACACAGTGGTCAAGACGATTACGATTCCGACGATCAATGGTGGGACAAACACACCCACGGGTGTGGCAGTTGACGACGTGGCGGATATTCAACTACCGCACAATCTTGCGCTGGTCGTGAACAATGGTGACAATTCCGTAGCTGTGATTGATCTGGTCACGCAAGCCGTCACAAAGACCATTGATCTCACCCCGTTCACACCGACCGGAAGCGCCCCGATTTCGATCGGCGTCAATCCGCTCTCGCACCGTGCTTTTGTGGCCAATCAATCCACCAACCTCGGAACCGTGCTCGATTTGGTCACTCCGAACCCCAATCTTTCCACGCCATGCACCACTCCCCCTTGCGTGCTGACAACAGTCGGGGGAAACTTGCCGCCCAATTACAGCGTGGGTGCGAACCCTGCTATAGCAGTGGATCCGCGCTTGAACTGGGCGGTGATCACTCCCGGCGGCGCGGGCGTGGTGAACTTCGTAGATCTAGGCCGCAACCCGGGTGCCGGAGACGGCGGACGCCAGCCGCGGATGATCGGCACCTTCACTCCGACAACTCCCTCCGGAGGGCCGGCGGTGACGACCCGGGGCGTAGGCATCAACACCGAAACGCACCAGATCCTGCTGACCGATCCTCAAGGGACGACCCTGACAACGTTCAGCTTGCTTGACCAATCTGTAAATGCAGTTACGTTCACGCTCAACGGGGCCCTCTTTACAGAAGCTAACTTCATCGCCGCGGGAGTGAATCCGCTGGACAACCTTGGCGTAGTTTTGAACGGTAATGGCGGCACAGCCACCGTGGTGGATCTAACGACCGGCAACGTGCTCCGGCAGGACATTGCCGTGGGGAGTTCCCCGCAGGCGGTGGCGGTGGATCAGGCGACAAATCGCGCCGTGATCGTGAATCAGGGCGGCAACAACGTGTCGATTCTGGCGCTGGGCTCGACGATTCGCTCGCCGCAAATCATCGAGGCCAGCCCCGCTGTCACGTTTGCCCCGGCCGCAAGCGATCTTCGTCTGACGATCAACGGTACTGGATTTGTAGGCGGCTCACAAGTACTTCTCGATGGTACGCCAATCACCCCTGTATCCAACACAGGGCATCAGATCGTGGCCACGGTGCCTGCCGCGATGTTGGCTGGTGCGCATCGCTACATTGTCGCGGTACAGAATCCCGGCCAATTGTCAAACGTCACCGACCTGACCGTGATCAAACCGGTCAGCACAGGACCCCTGGGGAGCGCACCGTTCGGTGTCGCTGTTGACAATGACCGCGACCTCGCCGTCGTCACGAATACCGGCACCGGCACTGTCAGCCTCATTGACCTGACCACGGGAACTCTGGAAACCCCGGCGTTGTTGAGCGCGGTCTCAGTGGGAACATTGCCGCAGGGCATCGCAGTTATTCCACGGCTCGGAAAGGCGGTGATTGCGAATAACGGCAGCAACGACTTCACTGTTGTGGATGTGACTGGCGCTGCACCCTCGCAGACGACCACCTGCACCCCCTGCCTGGGTCCAAACGGCGTGGCAAGCAATCAAGACGCTGGGACGGCGGCGGTCACCGGCAAGTTGTCAAACAGCTTGACCTTCGTGAGTGCTCTGGCATCTCCCCCTGGTATTATCTCCAGCACGACAGTGGATCAGGGCCCAGGTGCCGTGGCGATTGATCCCAACCCAAATTTCAGCTTTACGGCGGTAGCCACGACTTCGCAGGCCAGCACCGTGGACCTGGTCAGTACATCCGGGGGAGGAATCGTCCACCGGGTGAATGGCCTGAGTCAGCCAACTGGCGCGATTTTTGATCCGCTGAATCAGGTATTTCTGGTAGCCGACAGCGGGTTTAACAATCTCCAGATCGTGGACCCAACCACATTTCTCTCCACGCCGGTTCGCGTGGGGATCAATCCGACGTCGCTCGACTACAATTTCCAGACCAGCACACTAGTCACAGTGAACTCGACCAGCAATACAATGTCGGTCGTCCAATACCAGTGCCCCCCTGTGACCGGCCAGGTGGTGAATTGCCAGGGTCCACGGACCCGCGCAATTCTCGGACTGCCGGATTCGGGGCAGGTTTCACAGTTAAAACAATTTGCCGTTGCCATTGATCTGAAGATGAATCTTGCAGTTGTGGTGGATCAGAACAATGATCGCGTCCTGTTGATTCCGCTGCCGCACTAAGGGAGCGGCAGCAGAATTTTTCGTTTCCGGGCGGCACGCAAGCACCCTCCAGGTGCCGATTGCTTTCATCCGTCGCGGCGCTACTCCATGAGCAGGTTGAACGTGGCTGCGTGGCACTGAATCCGATTGACCGATTTCTACAGCCGCGGCTATAATCTCTGGTTTGCATTGAGCGGAATTTCAGAATAAGGAGTCAGAATGAAGATTCGAATCGCAGTTCCGGCACTG
Source organism: Terriglobia bacterium (assembly GCA_041493845.1). Lineage (GTDB taxonomy): Bacteria > Acidobacteriota > Terriglobia > Acidiferrales > UBA7541 > Palsa-295. The sequence continues at coordinate 15,115 of JBGPZR010000001.1, forward strand.
GCGGCTTTGTTGCTCATTCCCGCCGTCCAAGCGCAGTCTACCGGCGCGGCCGCCGCGACGGCTCCGACGAAAGTCGGAGTGATCAACGTGCAGGTGGCGATCACCAGCACAGCAGAAGGCAAGCAGGCCGCCGCGGAAATGCAGTCGCAGTTTGCACCGCGCCAGACGGAACTCGAAAACCTGCGCAAAGAGATCGAGGACCTGCAGACTCGGCTGCGCACCGGGTCGAACGCGCTGAGCGATGAGGAAAGGGCGCGGCTCGCGGCCCAGGGCGAGCAGAAGTCGCGGATCTTTCAGCGCAAGCAGCAGGAATCGCAGGATGATTTCAATGAAGCCCAGCGCGAAATCGTGGATCGCATCGGCCGCAAGATGGTAGAAATCCTCGACAAGTACTCGCGCGAGAATGGCTACGCCATCATCTTCGATACTTCTGCGCAGAGCACGCCCGTCATTTACGCGGCAAATCAGATTGACGTCACGCAGGACATTATCCGCCTCTACGATCAGAATTACCCGGTGAAGAGCGCGGGGGGGACCAAGCCGCCAGCTCCCAAGCCGGCGGCACCCAAACCCGCAACACAGCCAGGGCAGACACCGCCCAAGCCCTGATCGTTCGGCTCTCGAGATCTCAAAAGGCCCCTCCGGCATCCCCCGGAGAGGCCTTTTGTCTTCATGGGTCGATCCGGTTAGTTTGAAGAGTTTTGCCGTGCGCTGCCCGGGACTCCGCCCACCGCCAGGGGCTCAGTACTACAGCTCCGCGGTCCAAGTTAATGGCGCGCAAATATCATCGGAGAATGAGTCAGATTGGCATCCCAGACGCGTCTTGCGTTTTTGGGGTAACGAAACTATACTAGGCTGCTTCCAGATAGGTCGCACGAGCGAGTGGGCGCGAGCCCACTTTTTTGTTGGGCGCGAGAAGCGGCCCGGGGCCTACAGGTCCCGGCCGGTGTAAATCCCGCCCACAGAATAGTATGGACTTAGAAAAGGTTCGAGAGGCGGCGGGGCGGGTGGCTCGCTCGCAGGGCCTCGAGGTTTTCGACGTGGAGTGGAAGGTAGGCAAGCAGCGGCTGCTGCGGGTCTATCTGGACCGATTGCCCGACCCGGACAATCCGGAGGGGCTGGGTGTCACTCATAAGGATTGCGAGCGGGTTAGCGGTGACCTGAGCGTGATCCTGGACGTCGAGGACTTGATTCCTGGGCCCAGCTACATTCTGGAAGTCAGCTCGCCCGGCCTCGATCGAAAGTTGATCAAGCCGGCTGACTATGAGCGGTTCGTGGGCCGGCTGGCGAAGGTATGGCTCAACGAACCCGTCGAGAATGAGAAGTACTTTGAGGGACGGCTGGCAGGGTATGCGGATGGCATGGTGAAACTCGCGCTGAAGAAGCGCGAGGTGACTGTGTCGTTCGCCGGAATTCGCAAAGCGAACCTTGTCGTGGAACTCTAGGGAGAAACAGGGATGGCGAATCTGCTGTACCAGACAATTGAGCAGATCAGCCGGGAAAAGCACATTGAACCGGAGATCATCGTCGCGGCCATTGAGGACGCGATGGTGGTGGCGGCGCGGAAGTATTACCGCACCGAGGAAGAGCTCCGCTCGAAGTTCAATCCGGAAACCGGCCAGGTAGACGTGTTTTCGGTCCACGTGGTGGTCGAGGAAGTGGCCGACCCGGTGCGGGAAATCTCGCTCAGCGAGGCGCGCAAGCGAAATCCGGAAATCGAGGTCGGTGGAGAAGTGACCGAAGTGAAGCCGACCGACGTGCTGGGAAGAATTGCGGCACAGACGGCCAAGCAGGTGATTCTACAGAAAGTGCGCGAGGCTGAGCGCGACACCATCTACAACGAATTCCACACGCGCGTCGGCGAGCTGGTGAACTGCATTGTGAAGCGCATGGAAGGGCCGGACATCATCGTGGACCTGGGCCGCACCGAAGCGCGGCTGCCCAAGCGCGAGCAGTCGCGCCTGGAAGCGTACAATGTGGGCGACCGCCTGCGTACCACGATCCGTGCAGTCGAGCGCGCGGCAAAGGGCCCGCAAGTGATCGTATCGCGCGCCGATCCCGCCCTGGTGCAGCGATTGTTTGAGATGGAAGTCCCGGAAATTTACGATGGGACCGTGCAGATTCGCGCCGTCGCGCGCGAAGCAGGCGAACGCACGAAGATCGCCGTCGAAAGCCGCGATAAGGACGTGGACCCGGTGGGCGCCTGCGTGGGCATGAAGGGCATGCGCGTGCAGTCCATCATCCGCGAACTGCGCGGCGAGAAAATTGACATCATTCCTTACAACGAGGAGACGGTCGCTTTCGCGCAAAAGGCCTTGAGCCCTGCCAAGGTGACTCGCGTCCAGATTGTGGACCCGGAAGAAAAGCGGCTGGAAGTAATCGTCGAAGACACGCAGCTCTCGCTCGCAATCGGGAAGAAAGGCCAAAACGTCCGGCTCGCCAGCAAGTTGATTGGCTGGAACATCGACATCAAGAGTGAGGAAGAGAAGCGGCGCGAGATCGAGGCCCAGATGGCCGCGCTCACTGCTCCCGGCACCGCACTTTCGGAGCTGAAGGGCGTTGGGCCGAAGACGGTCGAGAAACTGGAAGCGCACGGCGTCACGTCCATTGAGAAGCTCGCGGACATGACTCCCGAGCAACTGGTCGAGATCCCCGGCATCGGCGAAAAGATGGTGGAGAAAATACACCAATCCGTCGCCGCGTATTTCGAGGCACTCGAAGCTCAGGCCACGGCTGCGCCTGTTGAAGCAGCACTCATCGAAGGTGAGGCGGAATTGGCAGCACAGCCTGCCCCGGATACAGAGGAAGCTTCCGAGGTAACAGATTCGGGAGAAGCTGTGCAAGCGAGTGAAAATGCAGAGGCCCCTGAGCTGAGCGCGGCGGAAACCCCCGACGCGTCCGCGGCGCCAGAAGAGGGTGAAGCTGCTCCGGCTGAATCTGCTGATGCAGCCGCAGAGAAGCGGGAGACTTCTGAGTAACATCGCCCCGGCTTGCCGGGACGCAACAATGGAGGCTTGAAAGACAGAGGCGAATGTCAGATCCAAATCAAATCCGCATCAACGAGCTGGCCAGAGAACTTGAGATCAAGGCCAAGGTCCTGATCGATTACCTGCCGGAGATCGGCGTCACGGAAAAGAAGACGCACTCGAGCTCGCTCGACCTGAACCACGCCGAACTTGTGCGGAAGCATTTCCAGGGGCTCGCCGCGGCGGAAGCGGCCGCCGAAGCGGAGAAGGAAGCCAAAGCGAAGGCTGCAAAGGCCAAGCCCACAGCACGTCCATCTCCTGCCGCAGCGCCTCCATCGGCAGCGAAGCCCGCGGGGCCAGGCGCCCCCGCGGGTCCTGCGACTCCCGGACTTGCTGGCAAGCCTGTCGCGCCTGGGATTGCTCCTCCGGGTGCAGCACCGCGCCCCGGCGTTGTGCCTGCGCGCCCGGCCGGGGCTCCTGCGGCTGGAGTTGCTCCGGCGGCCACACATCCTCCGGTTGCTGCCAAGCCTGGAGTGGCACCTGCTGCCGCAGCACCTGGCACCCCTGTCGCGGCAAAGCCCGGCGTGGCGCCTGCAACGACAAGACCTCCGATCCCGACGCGCCCAGCGACCCCTGGCGGCGCTCCCGGTCATCCAACGACTCCTGCAACACAGCGCGCTGCTGCCGCTGCTCCTGGGGCTCAGAGACCCGGCGCTCCGCCAACGGGCCAGCGATATCCTTCTCGTGCGGGCGGGCCGTTAGGCCCAGGTCAGGGCAGGCCGGGCGCGCCACAGGGAATGCGCCCAACTGCTGCACCGGGACAGGTTCGCCCCAGCGGCCCATCGCGACCCGGTGGCCTCCCTTCGAGATTCCCCCAGCGCCCTGGAGCCGGTGGTCGTCCCGGGCAAGGCCCTGTTGGCGGGCAGAGACCCGGTGCAGGCATTCCGAAAGCTGAGCCCGGCAAGCCGCTATACGCGCGGAAGCCTCCCGCGTCGCGCGGCCGTCCGCTGATTGAGAAGCGCTACGCCGAAGGTGAGCGCAAGCTTCATCCAGTGCGCACACGCGCTGGCGCTGGTCCCGGCCGCGCGGCACAAGCGGAGCCCGTTGCACCAGTTCATCGCGAGCCCCGCGAGGTGATCGTCACAGAAGGGATCACGGTTCGCGAGCTGGCGCAGAAGCTCGACATCCGCGCAAAGGATTTGCTGAAGACGCTGATGGATCGTGGCGTGTTTGCCAGCATCAACCAGGCGTTGGACGCCCCTACAGCGACAAGTCTGGCTGAAGCGTTCAATGGGATCGTCAAGGTTGTCACATTCGAAGAGCAGGTGGTCCAGGAAGAGAAGGTCAAGGAAGAGCGAACGGGCCATCTGCAACCGCGCGCGCCCATTGTCACCGTGATGGGTCACGTGGACCATGGCAAGACCAGCTTGCTGGACGCCATCCGCGAAACGGAAGTCGCTGCGGGAGAAGCCGGCGGGATCACCCAGCACATCGGCGCATACGAAGCGCGGGTGGACGGGAAGCGAATTGTATTCATTGACACGCCGGGCCACGAGGCGTTCACGCGCATGCGTGCGCGCGGCGCAAAAGTGACCGACATTGTGGTCCTGGTGGTGGGCGCGGACGATGGCGTGATGCCGCAAACCGAAGAAGCCATTGATCACGCGCGCGCGGCAGGCGTCCCCATCGTGGTCGCCATCAACAAGATTGACAAGCCGGATGCGCAACCCGAGCGCGTGAAGCGCCAGCTCTCCGATCGCAAACTGATGCCCGAGGAATGGGGCGGCGACACGGTGATGGTGGAAGTCTCCGCGAAGACAAAGAAAAATATTCCGCGGCTGCTCGAAATGATTCTTCTCGTCGGAGATCTCCGCGAGCTCAAGGCCGATCCCGACGCGCCCGCAAGCGGCACGGTCCTGGAATCGCGCATGGACAAAGGCCGCGGCCCTGTTGCAACCGTGCTTGTACAGAACGGGACTCTCCATGTGGGCGACGTGTTTATCGTCGGCGCGGTGTACGGAAAAGTTCGCGCCATGTTCGACGATCGCGGCCAGCCGATCAAGAAAGCCGGGCCGGCGACGCCCGTCGAGGTTCTCGGATTGCAAGGCGTTCCCGAAGCGGGCGATCAATTCCAGGTGGCCGACGAAGCCAAGGCGCGCCACATTGTCGAGTACCGCCAGTCGAAGCAGCGCGAGGCCACCCTCGCGAAAACTGCGTCATCGGGCCGCTTGACGCTCGATCAATTGCACGAGCAGTTGAGAGCAGGTGAGTTAAAAGAATTGCCCGTCGTGGTGAAGGCAGACGTGCAGGGATCCGTCGAAGTGCTCAGTGAAATGCTGCCGAAGCTCTCAAATGATCAAGTGAAATTGAAGGTTATTCACGCCAGTGTCGGTGCCGTGACGGAAACAGATGTCCTGCTGGCGTCCGCATCGAATGCCGTGATCGTCGCGTTCAACGTCCGGCCAGAGCGAAAAGCTTCCGACCTGGCCCAGCGCGAAGGCGTGGACATCCGGTTGCACACGATCATTTACGAGCTGCTGGATGAACTGAAGCAGGCCGTGTCCGGTTTGCTCTCGCCGGTGATCAAGGAAACCTATCTCGGCCGCGCGGAAGTTCGAGATACGTTCCGCGTCAAGGGCGTGGGCATGATCGCTGGCTGCTCCGTGCAGGATGGCATTCTGAAGCGTGACGCGGATGTGCGCGTGCTGCGCGATAACGTGGTGATTTACACGGGAAGAATCAGCTCGCTGCGGCGATTCAAGGAAGATGCAAACGAGGTTCGCCAGGGATTCGAATGCGGCGTGGGCGTTTCGAATTTCAGCGATGTGAAAGTGGGCGACATCCTGGAATGTTTCAAGATGGAGAAAACCGCCGCTCCGGATTTGATCAATGTAGCGGACCGAGCGCGCGCGCAGGAAAGTGTGGAGGCGCGCCGCAACTAGTTGCTTGCAATCTTTCCCGTTTCCCTGAAATTCTCGGGGGCGGATATGACGATCGGCCTCCTCACCCTGGAAATTCATATCCCCGATGCGCGGTCCCTCAAGGACAAGCGGCAGGTTTTGCGCAGCCTAAAAGACCGTCTGCGCGCCCACTTCAATGTGGCTGTGGCGGAGCTTGCGCATCAGGAATTATGGCAGCGGTCGCGCGTGGGCGTGGTAAGTATTTCGGGCGACGGAAAGCACCTGGAAGAATCGTTGGAAGCAATCGCCCTGGAGTCGGAACGGCTGCTGGGGCGCGACCTGGTTTCGCGAGAAATTGAATATTTTGAGGACGGCCAATGACCATCGTGGGACATCGCTCAGAGCGCATCGCCGAAGAAATCCGGAACGAACTGAGCCTGATGCTCGCGGGCGAATTGAAAGACCCGCGGCTGTCCGGGACTGTGATTGTGACGGAAGTCCGATTGACACCCGGCATGCGCACAGTGCGCGTGTTTGTGCAACTCGCTGATGACGACACCGAGCGCGCCACTACGCTCGCAGGATTGAAAGCTGCTTCGGGGTACGTCCGCCACGAACTGGTCGAACGGCTGAATTTGCGGCGCGCGCCGGAGGTGATCTTCATGCTGGATGAATCGGATGAGCGCGGCCAGCGCATTGAACAGCTACTGCGGAAAGTTCAGAGTCCGAGTGAAGAGTAGCGCAAACGGCAGCAGCACCGCTCCTGCGTGCGCTCTTAAGTTGTTCCCGAATTAACA
>JBGPZR010000041.1:0-10410 GCA_041493845.1 Terriglobia bacterium
AACCTTGGTAATCCATCCCTCACGCGATTGCAACTTTACCGCCGCCTGTTGAAACCCTGGGGTTTACGCACGAAGATTTTGTTGGGTCATGAAGCTGAAAAGCAATGAGTTGGCGGGGCAGAAGAAGGAATCTTTTTGACACAGCCATGACTTGATGCTGATTGGGAACGAGAGGTCGGTTTCTCCGGAAGCGGGTGGCTTCCCCGTTGTTGTCGCGAAATCCCCTTTTCACTCGAAATCGCTTCGCCAATGGTCCCGAGCGAATCGAGCGAGTCAGACCCACTTGGACGTATAACGCGCTACACGTAGAAGTGACCATACTCAGTATTCCGATTCGAGCCATCCCGCGATAACTCCCGGATGGTCGCCAACTCGGAAACTATGCCAGCGCCTTGCGGTTCCTCTTCTGAAAGTGGCAGTCACTTGGCTGTGTAGTCGGGTTATCGGAATCTACCCTGTGCCCCATCCCTTTGAAGTAGGAAGCGAGGTGCCTTAAATTCAGCGCGGCCGCTCACCTTCCACTCTCCAATCCGGCCAGCGTACGCAAATCCCCAAAATCTGTACCAACGGCCAGTAGAATTTTTGCCAACAGTCTGCCATGCTAACAATGGAGGTTTCTCGTATGGCGCGCACCTCGGATCCTGTCGGGGACCAGTTCTCCTCACAGGCGACCAAAAAATCTAATCGAAACAAGGTGCGAATAGAAATCGTCCCAACTTATAGAAAACAAAGCACGGCGACCAGTTCTAATCGCAACTATTTCCGGGGTCGCCCAAGGAGCGCGGAGAGAATGCTATCGCGGGATAGCAACCACGCAGCTGGCAGCGGCCACCCCCGGTTGACACCCCCGGAATCCGGCTGCTACATTCAATTATTTGCACATACGGGGGAACTCACACTGAGAAGCCGTCGCTCAATTTGGATGGTCCCGCTGGCAGCAGTGGCGCTCTTCGCCAGCGGTTGCGCCGTCAGCAAGAAGATGGTCGTGAAGCCGGGTCAAGCGCCTGGGCCGCTCCAGACCGCGACGAAGCCGGAGCTGATTGCGCGCTACAACCAACAGGCGGCAGCGGTTACCGCCCTCAACGCCACCGTCTCGATGCAGCTCACCGCCGGCTCAGCCTACTCCGGCGTCATCGAGCAGTATCATGAGGTGAACGGTTTCATTCTTGCTTCCAAGCCGGCGAGTATTCGCGCGATTGGCCAGGCCCCCGTGGTGGCGAAAAACATTTTCGATATGGTCAGCGATGGCGAGACGTTCCATATCTTCATCCCCTCTAAGAACAAGTTTCTTGAGGGTAGGGCGAATCTTGAGCGCCCGGCCAAGAAGCCCATCGAAAATCTCCGTCCTCAGCATCTTGTAGACGCGCTCCTCTGGGTGCCCATTGCAAATGCACCGGCGGTGCTGTTTGAGGAAGCCAACGAAGCGACGGGGCGCTATTATGTATTGACAGTGCTTCGGCTCGCAGGGGGCAACTTCATGACGCGAGCTATGACCGTTGATAGTTCCCTCGATTGGGAGATCGCGCAGAAGATCTGGTTCGATCGCGCAGACTTGAACGTGGCGCGCATGGAAATCTTTGCTCCCGCAGGCAAAGTGAACTCGGACGTGCACTACAGTGACTGGGAACCGGCAGGCGCGGCAAACTATCCGCGGCAAATCATCATCAGCCGCCCCGGCGATGACTACAAATTGGAGATCACCATCAAAAAAGTCACCCTGAACGAATCAATCGCGGCCGACCGCTTCGTCTTGCAGCAGCCTCCGGGAACAGACCTCGTGCGCGTGGGCGAAGACACGAAGGAGCAGCCGTGATCCGGTACATGATTGTCCAAAACGTGCTGCATCGGCCGCTCCGCACGCTGATCACAGTGATTGCCGTCGCCGTCGAGGTCACGCTGGTGATTATCGTCGTCGGCCTTACCAGCGGCTTGCTGCTCGAATCAGCAAAGCGCATCGAAGGCGTCGGCGCAGACATCATGGTCCAGCCGCCCTCCGCCTCCGTCTTCATGGCTTTCAGCGGCGCGCCCATGCCCATCGCGATTGCCGGCAAATTGCAGCAACTCGATTTCGTGCAGGCCGTGGCGCCCGTGCTGCTGCAATTCAATTCCGTGAATGGTCTCGACATCGTGTACGGCATCGATCCCGAAAGCTTCCGCGCGGTCACCGGCGGATTCGTTTTTCATTCCGGGCACGACCTGCTGGATCCCAACGACATTTTGGTTGACGATATTTACGTCGCGTCGAAAAAAATCAAAGTCGGGCAGACGCTCCATATTCTCGAACACGATTTTCACGTGGCCGGCATCGTCGAGCACGGCAAGGGCGCCCGCTTGTTCGTTCTGATGCCCACGTTGCAGGATATGGCCGGCGCGCACGACAAGGCCTCGGTATTTTTCGTGAAGTGCGACCGCACGGATCACACTCCCGCCGTGATGGATGGAATCCGCCAGCTCCTCCCGCGCTATGAAATCCGCCCGCTCAAGGATTTTATTTCGCTGATGACGTCTTCGAATCTCCCCGGCCTCGGCGCCTTCATCAACACCATGATTGCCATCGCCGTGGCCATCGGATTTCTCGTGATCTTTCTTTCCATGTACACCACCATCATCGAGCGCACCCGCGAAATCGGCGTATTGAAATCTCTGGGTGCTTCGAAAAGCTATATCGTCAGAATCGTTCTGAGCGAAACGACGTTGCTCTGCATTGCCGGAATTGCCGCCGGCGTCGGCCTGAGCTTTCTCACGCGCTTCATTTTCATAAAGGTTTTTCCCACGCTCACGATTCTGATTTCGATCGACTGGATCCTGCGCGCCGGGTTGATCGCCCTGCTGGGGGGCTTGCTCGGCGCTTCCTATCCCGCATGGCTCGCCAGCCGCAAGGACCCCGTCGAAGCACTGGCCTACGAATGATTTTCTCCGCACGCCAGTTATCCGGGCCAGGCTAGGCAGGAATGCGAAACGCGGCTAGAATATTTCCATCCGCGGAAACGCTGACACTCGAATTGGAGCCGGTGTTGGAGCCGATACTTAAGACTGAAAATTTGTGGAAGGTTTATCGCACGGGCAAGGTGGACGTGCCGGCATTGCGCGGCATCAACGTCGAAATCTTTCCGGGCGAGTTCGTCTCCATCATGGGCCCTTCAGGCTGCGGGAAATCCACCTTGCTGCATGTGATCGGCGGCCTGGCGCAGGCCACGCGAGGACGCGTGCTGCTCGATGGCAACGATCTTTCGGCGATGAGCGACTCCGCGCGGACGCTATTGCGCCGGCACAAAGTCGGCTTTGTGTTTCAGCGATTCAATCTGCTCCCCACGCTCGACGCCTATCACAATATCGCGCTCGCGCAGCACATTCACGGGAATGGCTTCGACCCGCACCGCTTCGACGTGGTCGCAAATCTCCTGGGCCTCACCGAGCGCCTGAAGCACAAGCCATCGGAACTTTCTGGCGGCGAGCAGCAGCGCGTCGCTCTCGCCCGGGCCATTATCAGCGAGCCGAAAATCGTCCTGGCGGATGAGCCGACAGGCAATCTCGACACGAAAAGTTCCGAAAGTGTCCTCGGCCTGTTGCGCCAGCTCAACAAGGATCTGGGCCAGACAATCGTGATGATCACGCACAACCCCGAAGCGGCCGCCTATGGGAATCGCATCCTGCACATGCGCGACGGGCTGGTCGTCAATGGCACTTCCATCCACTGATATGCGGCGATTGTGGCAAGGCCTGGTCCGCACGCTCTTCTGGTCTTATGATCGCGGGAGCTGGCCGTACGATCTGATGGTCATCGCCATTGTCGCGTTCGTGCTGCTCACGCCGCGGCATTGGTTCGACGATCAGCCGCAATCGACCGCACTTTCGAGTTCGGCTGTGCAGCTCGTCTCAGAAGACTCATCGCAGCAGACAAGCACGTATCGTCTGGACGCAAAGGTCCTCCCCGCCGCAAAGCGCACCGCGAAACCAACCCCCGAACTCGAGCGCGAGACGCACGATATTCTCGGCCGTGCCGTCGAAGAGTTGAAGGGCCAGACGTTTCAGGTGCGCCGGATTGATCCGGTGCGCGCCGAGGATGGTTCCGTCGTCTACTACGACGTGACCGTGCACCCGTAATTTCCGCCCAGGGCATTTCCATTACACACCTCAAAACTGCGCAACCCCTCGACTGCCCTTCGCGTCATAATGCTGTGTGCTATGATTCCAAAGCATTCCGCGAATCGTCCGCACTCGGGGGAGGAATCTTTTGACGGGTAAGAGACGGGCGGCGCTGCTCGCCCTGTGGCTGGGTTTCTGCGTCACCTTTGCTTCTGGCTCGGCTGCCATCGGGCAGAACCACGCTCCGCTCTCTCTGGATACCGCCCTCCGGCAACTGGATGCCGCGGCCAAGGATTTTCATAGTCTCTCGGCCGACATCGAACGCACCAAAGTAACTGTCGTCGTCAACGACCGTTCCACCGAAGTCGGTACCATCCTTGTTCGCGGCGACAGGATGCTGCTCCAGATGAAGCCCCCAAACGCGCGCACGATTTTGCGCACGGGCGACAACCTCTACATTTACAATCCCGGACTTAAACGCGTGGAGGAATACAATCTCGGGAAGAATCGCGCCCTCTTCGACCAGTATCTGTTGCTCGGGTTTGGCACGCAGGGAAAGGAACTGCAGAAACATTATCTGGTCACATTGCTGGGAGAGCCCGTGCTCGACGATAGGAAAACTGCCGAAATCGAATTGACGCCAAAATCCGAACAAGTCCGCAACAATATTTCAAAGATCCAAATCTGGTTCGACGAATCGTCGTGGCTTCCTGTGCAGCAGCAATTCTATGAAACCGGCTCGGGGGATTACTTCATCATCCGCTACTCGAAGATCGCGCGAAATCCCGATCTCGGCGATGCCCGTTTCAAGCCTCACTGGCCCAAGGGCACCGAGAAGATCAAGCCGCAGGGCTAACAATTTATTTCAGAGTTTTCCACCGCCAGAATTTTCAGCCCTCAGCTGCCGCTCTACCACCGCTTAGTTTTTCCGCGCTCCACCCTTCTTGAATCCGAGAGCGGCGGATTCGTGCTCCAGCAGCGCGCGTTTGCGTTCGAGTCCCCAACGATAACCGGCAAGGTTGCCGTCTTCGCGCACCACGCGATGGCAAGGCACAACGACCGAAACAGGATTGGTGGCACAGGCGCGTGCCACGGCGCGGATGGCCTTTGGGCGCCCGATTGCCCGCGCAACTTCACTGTACGTGCGTGTGGTACCGTAGGGAATTCGACGCAGTTCTTCCCACACGCGCCGCTGAAAAGCCGTTGCCTGCACGTCGGTCGGCAAATCAAGATGCGGCTCACGGCCACGCAGGTGCGCAAGGATTGTTTCGATCCAGCCTTCCATGCCGTTGCGATCGCGGCGGATCTCCGCGCGCGGATATTCCTTCTGAATCGCAGCTTCCAGCGGCGCGTCGGATTCGCCCAGATATAGCGCGCTGATGCCGCGATCTGTCGCGCCCACGAGCAAGCGCCCGAGCGGCGAATTCGCAATCGTGTAGCGGATGCGCATCCCGGCGCCACCCCGGCGATACGTGGCGGGAGTCATGCCCAGGTGCGAAGGGGCGCGCTCATAAAGCCGGCTGCTCGAGCCGAAGCCTGCGTCATAGAGTGCTGTGGTCACGTCGTCTCCTTTTTTCAATCGCGCTTTCAGCCGGCGCATCCGCTGCGCGTCGGCGTATTGCCGCGGCGTGATGCCCATCACGCTGCGAAAAGCGCGTTCGAGCTGATGCGGGCTCATTCCCACGGGCGCGCTCAGGGCGGCGAGAGTGACGGGCGATTCCCCCGTGCCGCTTCCCGCACCATGGATGCGCTTCTCAATCTCACGGCACACCCGCGCCACTGCTTCAGCCCTGGCATCACGGGGATTGATGGTGCGCGGCCGGCAGCGCAGGCAGGGACGGAAGCCATTCTTCTCAGCCGCTTCAGGCAAATTGAAAAAGACGACTTGCCCGCGCCGCGGCTTGCGTGAAGGGCACGATGGCCGGCAGTAAATTCCAGTGGAGCGCACAGCATAAACGAATGCGCCATCGGCTCCGCGATCGCGTGCTTGGACCGCCCGCCACTGCGCCTCCGCCGGACGGTATGATTGGCTGACTGGCACTCGAGATTCGCTTCGTGGCATTGGAAATGTTCCCATCGCTCTGGCCTCCACGTCAAAGTTAATGGAAGCCTGGCGTAATGACTATCCGTTTCTAGCGCTCAAATCCCGGCCAAATTGGCAGGAATCGGAGGCCAAAGGCCTCGCCAAACCCCATTTCAGGCGCTTTGGTCCCCGGGGTTATATGATACGTCAACTTGGTGCGAACCTCCGTTGACGAGCCCTGCTGGTGCGCGCATATTTGGGCAACCACTGGGGTTAATTCTGGGCAGGGCTTGGGGGAAAGGGATATGGGGGCTGCTCGGGACTTAAAAGAGCAGCAGGCGGTAGTATCGCCGCTGCGCGATTTCGAAAGCCGCACCGAATCCATCAGAGCCATCACGGACAAACCTGGGCCGCGGCATTTTGCCCGCGTACCGACCCACGCCATTGGCGTTGCGCAGGACCGCCGGCGCAGCCCGCGCGCCCATCTCTCGCTGCCGCTGCGTTTAACGCGCGTCGGCGATGCGGTGGAACCCATACCCGTCACACTCGTCACGCGCAACATCAGCTCGAGCGGCGTCTATTTCCTCGCGCCGCGCGATTTTAAGCCGGGAACCGCGATCGAGCTGGAAGTGGCGCTGGTAGAACGCCCGCTGGGTATGGGCACGGTTCAAATGTGCACCGCAGCTCATATTGTCCGCGCGGAAGAGTGCGACACGCCGGGCTGGCGTGGTTACGCAGCCAGCTTCGACGATTTCGCGCTTCGCCGCGACGACACTTTGCCGCAGCGCTACCGCACCCGCTGAATCGCGTTTCTCTGATACGATTCTCCTGCCATGAAGCGTAAGCAGTTCCCTGTGCGCGCTGTCCTGTTTGATTGGGATGGCACACTCCTCAACTCCTACGCCTCGGACACTCGCGCGTACCTGACCATGTTTCGCGCGCTCGGAGTGGATTGGGGAGTGGCGGAACTGGCGCGCCACTACTCGCCGAACTGGTATCGCGTGTACCGCGCCGCAAGAATCCCGCGCGAGAGGTGGGACGAGGCAGATCGCCTCTGGACGCTCGCGTATGCCAAGGAAGATCCGCCGCTTCTCCCGGGCGCACGGCGAATCGTGCAAACGCTGGGACGCGACTTTGATCTCGCCATCGTCACCAGCGGAAATCGCCGGCGCGTGCGGCAGCAGCTTCGCAACTTCGAGCTTGCTGATTATTTCTCCGCGTGCGTGTGCAGTGAAGATGTGCCCAAGAAAAAGCCTCATCCCGCTCCCCTGAACCTCGCGCTCGCGCGGCTCCGCGCCGACCCTGAAGAATGCGTTTACGTGGGCGATACAGCGGAAGACATCGAGATGGCCCGTCGCGCCGGCGTGCGTCCCATCGGCGTGCTGGGACCTTTTCCAACTGCTGAGCGCATTCGAGCTGCGCGTCCGGATACGATTCTGCGCTCGATCCGCGACTTGCCCGGCTATTTACAAGTCTTGGACTAGCGAGGTGAGGGAGGATTATTCGAAGGTGCGGCCGGCTTCAGGGACGGTGCGGGCGGTGACGGCGCACTCGCCGCGGGCGTGGCGTTCAACTTGAAATCTGTGTCCCGAATGACCAGGCGCAGATGCTGCTCGGTATTGTCGGCGCCCTGGAGGTAATCGTCGGACCGCGTATAGGTCGGGAGCCAGTATTTATCCTGAAAATTTTCGCGGAAAGTTTCAAACATCGTGAAGGGAAGCTTCGTCCCGTTGCCTGCAATCTCGCTCACAAATTTTCCGAAACTTTTGACGATCACACAATCCTGATCGTCCACCCAGATCACGCCGTCGAATAAGCGGCGCGTGCGGCTCAATTGCTTGGGCTTCACCTGAAAAACATACGTGTTGATCTGGTCGAGCTTGTCCTGCCCGGCATACGTGAAGGTGTAATTCGCGATTTCATCCGGAGTCAGAACGAAGAGCGGCAAAGTCGCGATCGTTTTCACGTCTTCGAGCGCAAAGGCGGTGATCTTCAGGTTGGATTCGGGCGCCTTGGTGACGCGCAGATAGCGCTGACCGTCGGGCCGGGTGTACACCTCGCCTGTCACCGTAAATTTCCCGCCGGGATCGGTGAGCTCTTCCACGCGAATCATTTGCGTGAAATTGTATGCGTCGTATTGCTTTTGCATGATCACTTCGTTGGCAGCGAATCGCTTGATTATTTCCGCTTCCGGAATCGGCGGTGGTCCCGGATGCGGGTCCGCGGAGATGCGCTTCACTTCGAATTTCGGCGGAGGCGCCATGGGCCCCTGGTTGTCCTGCGCAGGAGCAGACAGCGCGGCCCCCAATATGAGGGCGACCAGCGTGGACAGCGACAGCAACCTTTTCATCGGTTCCATTTTCCAATTTCTTAGATGCTGTTGAAAGCGATTGAGTCTAGCGCGTCGAAATCACGAACGGACAGAAAATATCACGTGCCCTGGCGTGTCTCACGCAATTTACGGAGAGCTCAAGGTGTTCCCAGGGCGCGGATGCGGAGGGTGTAGTGCGCGGCATCGCCGCCCGGGGTGAGTGGCGGGAACTGCAGGCGGAAAAGCGCAGAGAAATTCTTTGGCTCGATCCTCATTTGCAGGCAGGCCTTGCCGCATTCCCATTCAAGCGCGGTCCCCGGATGGCCAGCGGTGTGAATCTCCACTCGCCTTGCATCTGCGGGCAGCTCGATTATTTTCCCGTTGGGCGAAAAATCCTCGCAATGAGGGCTCCCTTTTTCGTCCTGGGAGGGCTGCGCAGAATCTCTCGGATCCGCGGACGCCGGTTCCGTCCGCCAGCAGAACAGAGTCGCATGGTCCACCTGCTTGACGGCGGGAAATGAATTCACGGCAACGAAGGATTGCAGCGGAGAGTTTGGCGGCCCGGCCCCGTCACCTTTGCTCGCATTCAAACCTACACGGTAATCCACACGAAGCGTGCCGGGGCTCTCGAATTGAATCTTCTTTTCGATGTGCGCGCCAGCGGGGAAAATATCCGGCGCGTCGTACTGGAGTTTCACGGCGGGGTTCGTTTGTTCGGATTGCCACTCAGCCGTGTACGCGCGGTTGAACAACCCATAGCGGCCGTGAGCGCGGTGATCGCCAGTTTTCTCAGGATTTTCTGCATAAGAGAAGGAATCGCGCAGCAATCCCGCGCTCGTCGAAAGGTTGGCTCCGGAAGATTTATCTACCAACGCGACAACCTGCCCGCCCGATTCGGGCGAGACAATCAGCCGCAGGCCCGCGTTCTCCAGCACCCACTCGTCCGCGCCGTCCCGGTCGAAATCATAGCGATAGTGGGTGACGCCATTTTGGCGCAAGGGCAGAAAAACAACAGGGACACTGCGGTGGTCATTCTTTGAACGGATCTGTATCGTGCCGTGAAGAAATCCATCGGGTCCAGGAGGAATGGTCATCGCTTCTTTTCCGGCGGGCTTCAACTTGATAAATTCCACTTCTGCGCTCACAGGAGGGAGCCGATAGCTCTCACTGCCATGCAGCGGTCCCTCCACGGTGACACCAATGTCACGGCTCGCATTCGGGCCAAGGTTGACGACACTGAACATGATGCTCGTCGGGCGATTCGGGTCCAGCAAGATCAGCGGGGGATAGGTGCGCAGGAAAGCGCCCTGGCTGGTGGGAAACCTCATGGCATTCCAGGCGTAAAAGTCGAAACCGGCGAGCGAAGCCTTGCCCACTTTTTCTGCTTCCGGGACGTGCGGTTTGTAATTGAGCTCGATCTTCAGGTTGCGCACGTAGTGGGGAGCGGCGCCGCGCATGAGCGGAACGCGCAGCTGGTTTTCGGCGGGGACCCAGCTTGTCTCCAGGGAATTGTTATCCAGTGCGACATGCGCAGGCTTGTGCGCCAGGCGGAGATGAATCTCCGCGCGCATGGGGGCATAAAACTGCAATTCGAGCGTTTTTCCTTCGCGCTGGGCATCGAGAAATTCTGCGCTGGCAGCTTCGACGGCGTCGCCGCACGGCGCGTTTGCCGGATCCTCAAAGCAGATGGGCGCCTCGAGCGGGAGGAGGAGAGACTCGCGCGGCGGCACGGTCACATGGAGCGCCGTGTAGTCCGCGCGCTTTCCCCGCGCGGACGCGGCCGGCGAAAGAATCTCGAGAAATGTGCTCGCGGCAGAGTCAGCAGAAAGATTGGTGACGCTGAGAAACCCCTGCCCGCCCTTCCGCTCGCCCAGCGCGCCGGTGCCTTCATTTGTGACGATTTCATTCGCGATCAGCTGGCCGGTGCCTGTAGCCTTGCCGGAAATGATCACTGCAGGCCGCAGGCCGGCGGCGGCGATGAATTCGCGGA
>JBGPZR010000416.1:0-2450 GCA_041493845.1 Terriglobia bacterium
CGCTCGGGACGATTCACGCAGGCAGACGTAATCTACGTGTGGGGAATCCTGGCAGGCTCAACAGTCGGGTTGCTGGCCTCCACGCTCGGCCGGTTGTATGCCTCCACATATTACGCGCTGCGCGACACTCGCACGCCGCTGCGCTTCGCTGTTCTCCGCGTGATCCTGACAACAATTCTTGGTTATCTGTGCGCGATTCCACTGCCCCCCATGCTGGGCATCGAGGCGCGCTGGGGCGTTGCCGGGCTTACGATTTCAGCGGGAATCTCTTCGTGGGTCGAGTTCATACTACTGAAGCGCGCATTGAACCGCCGGATCGGAGCCACCGGGCTCCCTGCGGATTATCTTGCCAAACTTTGGCTATCTGCTCTTCTGGCCGCGGCGGGCGGATGGGCGGTGCGCCACTTCTTCGGCCATCACTCGCCGATCGTTCTCGCCATCCTCACATTGGCGCCGTACGGCGTCATCTATTTTGCAGCAACGTTGATGCTTCGCCTTGCTGAAGCGCGAGCGCTGTTCGAATGGGCATTCGGTGCGCCCAAGCTCCCCTAAGCGGCAAGGCACCGCGGGAGCGCGTGTCACTCCACACGGAATTATTCTTCCGGGATGCCGTGCTGTTCGGCGATGCAGCGCTTGAGTTCAGGCAGGCTCAGGGCTTCGCGCTGGGGCGTTCCGTCCGGCGCGGCTCGCAAATACTGCGCGGGCCAAGAAATCGGAAAGCCGAGCTCGTGCGCCACGTGGAGCGGCCAGTACGGCTGGCGCAGGAATTCGCGAGCGAGCAGTACAATGTCCGCCTTCCCTTCTCGCAGGATTGCGTCCGCCTGGGCAGCCGTGCTGATCAGACCAACCGCGCCGGTCAAGATGCCTGTCTTGCGGCGGATTTCGTCCGCGAAAGGAACCTGATAGCCGGCGCGGATTGGAATTTTTGCGCCGGCGGCAAGCCCACCCGATGAGCAATCAATCAAGTCAACACCGAGCGGCCCCACCATTTCCGCGAGACGGATGGACTGGTCAAGGTCCCATCCGCCTTCGATCCAGTCCGTCGCCGAAATACGCAGAAATAGCGGAGCCGATTCCGGCCAAACGCGCCGGACAGCAGAAATGACTTCGCAGACGAGTCGCGTGCGATTTTCGAATGAGCCGCCGTAAGAATCGGTGCGGTGATTCGATAGCGGCGAGAGAAATTCGTGAAGCAGGTAGCCGTGCGCGGCATGAATCTCAACGACGCCGAAACCCGCCTGGCATGCCCGCCGCGCCGCATCGGCGAAGGCTTTCACGACCGCGCGGATGCCGCTCACATCCAGCGCAGCAGGGGTCGCGTATCCGTCCGCGAATGCAATTGCACTCGGCGCAACAGGTGTCCACCCGCCCTTCGATTCCGGAATCGCGCCGGAGCCATCCCACGGACGCAACGTGCTGCCCTTCCGGCCTGCGTGCGCGATTTGGATACCGGGGATCGCGCCCTGCCCGCAAATGAAACGAGTGATCCGAGCAAGATTTTCGATGTGCGCATCTTTGTAAATTCCCAAATCCTGCGGGCTGATGCGTCCTTCCGGCGACACGGCGGATGCTTCTGTGAAGACCAGCGACGCTCCGCCGACGGCGCGGCTGCCGAGGTGGACCAGGTGCCAATCGTTCGCGAAGCCGTCCGTGCTCGAGTACTCACACATGGGTGAAACGACGATGCGGTTGCGCAGTGTTGCAGCGCGTATTTCGAGCGTGTCGAACAAGTGCATGGGGATGCTCCTTTGGGAGTCCTTGAGTTTTGAACGCTTATGTTCTCGCGAAGGAGCTTAATCGTCGCGGCGATGAACTTTCAAGTGCCGCGGGCGAATTCTCGGGCCTGATGACGTGTTCATCCGGTTCTAGCTCAACTTAACGCGGAACGGTCAGGCCTGAGCGGCAAACCGACATCCGCAGCGAGGGCTGACGCCGAACCAGATGCGGCTAGAACTTGTACACGATGCCGGCGAAAGCTTTCGGGCTGTACTGATAGGTGCCGAAGAAGTGCGAGCCCACCATGTCTGCCCCGATGCGCAAGGCCCAGCGGCTGCGCAGTATTTTGATGTCCGCTCCGCCACCGGCTTCGTAGGCGAACGCGCCCTGCTTGCCGAACGACGTCTGGGGCGTCAAGTGCGCGTAGCCGAACAGCACGTGCCCCCACAACTCCAGACCGCGCGGCCCTGCCCAGCGGAACCGCGGGCCGCCGCCGCCAAACAGGAACCATCCATCGAACGCGTTCAGCGAAGTCTTGGTGGCGGCGAATTCGCCGTCCAGGCCTACCCAGTTATTGAAGTAATACACCATCGAATAATTGAAGCCGTTCGTGTTCTGTTGCGTCCCGGGCACTTCGTAGAAGCGGAAAAATGTGTAGCCAAAATAAGCTTGCCAGTTGTAGATCACGTGCACGCCCTGAACATATTGCGGCGGGTCCGCCGGAGCCGACGACG
>JBGPZR010000225.1:0-4507 GCA_041493845.1 Terriglobia bacterium
CGGCACGCGATAGAAACGCTTGAAAATCCGTTTCAATTCCTCAGCCGGAATTCCGACACCATGATCGCGCACCCGCAGCACAACGTGTTCGTTGACCGGCAACTCGATCTCCACCGATACATCCACGCGCCCGCCGGAATACTTGATCGCATTGTCGAGCAAGTTTGAAACGGCGGTGCGCAGCTCCTCCGGATCTCCCTGTACGAATATTTCGGAATCGGTCTGGCCTTGCTCGTAGCGCAGGGCGCCCGGCTCGAGATGGTGCCGCGTTTGGGCCAGCTCCATGCACTCGCGCACCAGGCTGCCGAACTCAATCTCCACGCGATGCGGCCTGGCAGGCTTGTGGCCTGCCGCGCCTGCTTTCAGCACTTGCTCCACGGTTCCCAGCAGTCGGTCCGTATCGAGCAACATCAATTCATAGAATTTCCGGCGCTGCGCCTCGTCCACTTCGCGGCGCTGCAGTGTCTCCAGGTGAAGGCGAATGGAAGTGATGGGAGTCTTGAGCTCATGAGTCACTGCGTTGATAAAGCTGTCGTGCTGCTCATTCAGCCTGATTTCGCGCACCAGGAATCCTGTGTTCAGGATCAGTCCGAGAATAATTGCGGCAAAGAAGAGAACGCCGAAAAAGAGGAGCACGCCCTGGCGCCAGTTGAGAATGATCCAGCCAACGTTCAAAGCGATGGCCAGTGCCACCAGGCAAATGCCCAGGACAACGAAGAACGCGATGGTCTTCCGGCGGCTGGTGACTCGCATAGTCTCTCCCTAAGATTGTACCGCGGAGCGCCGCGGTCTCATTCAGGAGATGTTTGAATTCGAATTGCGGGGGCGCAGGTGGAGCTGCGAGGCTCGACGGCGGCGTGAGCTCGAAATGGCCGGAAGAGAAAAATCAAACGGAAACGAGATCTGTCTGCGATGCAGTTGCCGGAATTGGGGCGTCCTCGGGAAGCTGTGGTTCGGAAATTTTGGCGCGGCGAATCTGGCGCGCGAGGCCAATTTTATTCATAATCCAGATGGCGTACCAATTCAAATCAATTTCATACCACGTCAATCCGTGCCGGGCCGAAGTCGGGTGAGCGTGATGATTGTTGTGCCAGCCTTCGCCCCAGGTGACCAGCGCCACCCACCAGCTATTCGTGGAGTCGTCGCGCGTCTCAAACCGGCGCGTGCCCCACGAATGCGTCGCCGAATTCACCAGCCAGGTGAAATGCAGGCCAACGACGGTGCGCAGGAAAATGCCCCAGAGCAGGACGGGAAGTCCGCCGAGCGCGAGGAGCGCCACTCCCAGCACGATGATCGGGACGTAATGATATTTCGTGATCCAGATGTAGAACTTGTCCTTGGCCAGGTCGGGGACATAGCGAGCCAAAGTGGTCGTATCGTGGTGCATGGACTTGCCCATCAGGATCCAGCCCATATGCGCCCACCACTTGCCATCACGCGGGGAATGCGGGTCGCCTTCCTGGTCAGAATGCTGGTGGTGAATTCGATGCGTGGCCACCCAGAAAATCGGGCCGCCTTCGAGAGCAAGGGTCGCGCATACGGTGAGGAAGTATTCAAACCAGAGGGGAGTCTTGTAACCGCGATGAGTGAGCAGCCGGTGGTATCCGATGCCGATTCCCAGGCTGGTGGAGATCCACCACAGCACGGCTGCCACCGCGAACGCTTTCCAGGTGAAGAAGAACAGTGCTACCACCGCGCCGATATGGAAGGCGATCATGAACGAGGCGGTGACCCAATTGATCTCGTCATCGGCAGCCTGCCTCTTCTTCAAAACCTCTAGCTGGGTCATCAGAATTCCTTCCTCAACGGGTGACATCTTCGTGCTCTTCCCGCTCTTAGACTAGCAGGAGTGCGCGATGGTGTTTGTAATAGTTCTGTAATACCCATGTCCAAGGCACTGCAAGGGTTAACTGGCCCCGGATGGTACTAATTCACGGAGCTGCCTCGCCTTGACACTTTGCGCAGCTAGCCATTAGACTGAAATGCTCGTATCTGGTGTGCGGAGAGAAACAGATGCTGCTGTCGCGGGATTTTGTCGGCTACATGGCCAAGGAAGTGGTCAAGCGCCTGGTGGCCGGCAAGATGATCGAAACCAAGAACGTCGAAGGCGTCACGCAGGCGGTGCGGCAAGTGATGGCCGACGAAGTCACTGTGGAAGACCGGCTGAACGAAGAGGTCCGCGAAATACTGAGCCGCTACTCCGACGAGATGCGCAATACGGGCGCCTCGTATCAGGAAATGTACAAGAAGGTGAAGGGCCAGCTTGCCCGCGAAAGGAAACTGATCCTTCGCTGATTGGCGTTCGGTCGGCGAACAACTCGGCGCGAAGATGCGATTGACACGCGAAAAGACGGTTCGAATCTCTCACCGGATGATCGACGTTCTTGTGTCCAGTCCGGAAGTGGATTTCATCGAGGACCGCGACACGATCCGCCAGGAAATCGTCGCCATTCTCACTTCGCTGCTGAAGCTCGAAGAACAGGTGGACACCGAAGTCCGCGCGAAAATCGGATCGCAGAAAAAGGAAATTCTCGAAGGCAGCGAGGAGTGGGACATCCTCTACCGCAAATATTATTCCGAAGGATTGAAGCGCCTCGGCGTCGCCGAAGTTCACGCCCGCTAAATTCTCAGTTCAATCACCGCCGAAATTCTAAAATCCCGGCCTCCAACTTTCAACATTCAACTTCCAACTTCTAATTCCTACTGCTGATCCGGCCGACGCTTCAGCGTCGGGCGGTCCGGATCTTCCGCGTTCGGATCGCCTGCCGAGGTTGTGTCGCCCGGCGCCTTGGACGTTTTCTGCTGCTCGTCGGTGCGCTTGCGCAGGGTCGGCTTGTCGCTGCCGCTGTTCTTCACCTTGATGTTGTTGTTGATCATGGTCAGGCGGCGCTTGACGACGTCAAATTCCGAAGTGGTGACGATGTACTGGTCCCGCGCGGGAAGGACGGTGGCGATTTCTTTCTGGATCGCTTCGATGCGATCCGGTGTGGGCGGGTGCGACGAG
Organism: Terriglobia bacterium; assembly: GCA_041493845.1. Lineage (GTDB taxonomy): Bacteria > Acidobacteriota > Terriglobia > Acidiferrales > UBA7541 > Palsa-295. The sequence continues at coordinate 3,005 of JBGPZR010000225.1, forward strand.
AAAACCTTGGGAATCGTTCCGGGCTGCTTCTTTTCCTGCACCGTCACCTTTTCAAAGAACGAGACAAACGAATTCGGATCGTATCCGGCCTTGTACATGTACTGCAACCCGAGGTAATCCGCTTCGCGCTCGGCATCGCGCGAGAACTTCAAGAAGGTGAGCGGGATCATGAAGTTCATGCCCTGGTACAGGGCGTAGCCGGCCCAGCTATAGGGAATAAAAATCGAGGCCACCATCGCACCGATCTGCACGATCTCGCCCTTGGTGGCGTTCTTCGTGCCGTGCCGCGCGCAGACGTGCGCGATTTCATGCGCCATCACGCCGGCGAGCTCCGACTCCTCATCCGCATGCAGCAGCAAGCCGCTATTGACGTAGAAGAATCCGCCCGGCAGCGCGAACGCGTTGATCACGTCCGAGTCGATCACTTTGATGGTGAAGGGCACCTGGGCATCGGAATTGCGGACCAGGTTCTGGCCCACGCGGTTGACGTACTCGGTGACGACGGGGTCATCAATGAATTTTGCCGAGCGTTCCACTTCCTGGGCGAGCTGTTTTCCCAGCGCGATCTCGTGCTCGAGCGAATAGAAATTCAGGCCGTGGCCAACGTTGCGGTTGCCGATAGCCTCGACGTCCTGCTTGCCGCCCTGCTTGACCTTGGGGTCAGTGGACTGCGGGACGGGTTGCTCGCCCTGCGCTTGTGGCGGCTGGGCTGGCGCGGCGGCGGCCGGCTGCTGCCCGCCATCTTGTTGGGCGGGTTGACTGGCAGGCTGCTCGCTAGTTTGCTGCGGGGGCTGCTGGCCGCCTTGAGTCGGCGGCTGCCCACTCGACTGCTGCGGGGGCTGCTGTGCGGGTTGCTGGGAGGGTTGACTGGCCGTCTGCCCCCCGCCATTTTGACTGGCGGGTTGCCCGGACTGCTGCTGGCCCTGCTGCTGTGGAGCCGCGATGGTCGCGGGAACGGCGAGGAGCGCCGCCATGAAAATGGCGCCCAATCGCAAGGTCCAAGTTTTCCTCATGGATGCCTCCGGAGGAATCTGCCCGGATTATACACCTCCGGGACCCCTGACGCCCCTAAGCTTACGATGGCGAAACCCGAGAAAAAGTTATCTTTACCCTGAGGGACAAATCGCATTTGCTTGCCCTGAGGGAGAAATGGGATTTCTCCCGAAGGGTAGCCCCGAGGCCGAACCGGCATTTGCCCCGAAGGGCCGCCCCATGGAGGAGGCCTCATTTCGGCGCCGTCATCCTGAGCGAAGGCCCGCGCGATTTCTCTTCCCCGCGGCTGTTCGGCGGGCGCGGGGCGCAGTCGAAAGGATCTCTCTTCATTCTTGCTCGACCCCCGGAATTATTACCGATTAGAATTGGTCGCCTTCCTTTGTTTTCTATGAGTTGGGACGATTTTTATTGTCACCTTGTTACCGAATAGAAAGGCAGTGATTCGCGACGCGTGGCCCATGAACCCGGACGGAAAGTGCGGACGTCAACCCCGCAAGGCGGGGATTGCGC
>JBGPZR010000158.1:0-5591 GCA_041493845.1 Terriglobia bacterium
CAAACCGCGTCCTCTCGTGCACGACACTGCTCGCTTTCCAGGGCATCTCGCCTTTTTACACGCCCCGTCATCTGCAGTGTCAGGAATGTGCCCGGTCTAAAGTGTCAGACATGTCCCCGGTCTGTACCGCTTCGTAGCACAGCCAATCCTGGCTGTGCTCTTCCGACCACCCCTCGCGCCAAAGGCAAGAAAAAAAATCGGATTGAAGATCACAGCCCCGCGCGGTTTTTCTTCCCCGCCGCAGTTCGGCGGGCGCGGGGTACAGTCGAGGGATCTCTCTTCAAGTCTTGCCCCGGGCGCCGCGCTTGTAAGCGCACATCGGTATGCCTCTCAGAGCAGTCCTTTCACCCAGCCGCCATCGACCGCAATCGTCGTGCCGTTGATCGAACTGGCGCGCTCGGACGCAAGAAACGCGACCAGCGCAGCAAATTCTTCCGGCCGAGCCAGCCGTCCAATCGGAATCTCCGAGCTCCACGTCTTAAAAATCTCTTCGCGCGCCACCCCGGCCATGCCCGCCTGCTTTTCAGCAAGTTCGTCCAGCCGTTCCGTGAGCGTGTACCCGGGGCAGACGTTGTTGACCGTGATCCCGTCGGCCCCAAATTCGTTCGCCAGTGTTTTTGCCAGCCCCGCCACGCCGGCGCGCACTGAATTCGAAAGCAGCAGCCCGTCAATCGGCTGCTTCACCGATACGGAAGTAATTGTAATCAGCCGGCCCCAGCGATTTCGCCGCATGCGTGGCAGCACCTCGCGCGCAAAATAAACGCTGCTCATCAGCGTGAATTCGACCGCGGTGCGCCACTCCTCGATGGTGATGTCGAGAAATTTCTTCGCGGGCGGCCCGCCTGCGTTGGTGACGCAGATATCCACGCGGCCATATTTTTTCTCGACGGCCTCGACGAAGCGGCGAACCCCCTCGGCGTCGGTCACATCGAGCGCCTGGCGGAAAACTTCGCATCCGTTCACTTTCTCGATTTCCGCCGCCGCGCGCTCGAGATCCGCCGCCGTCCGCGCGCAAATCGCTACCTGGCAGCCCTCGCGCGCAAACTCTTCCGCCACCGCGCGGCCAAGGCCCTTGCTCGCGGCTGCGACGATCGCGACGCGCCCTTTCAGTCCCAGGTCCATGCGCTCACGCCTTCGTCACGCCGCGCCGCAGGTAGGCGTCGTCGCCGCGAATCCATTCCTCGCGCCGCGGCGCAAAGAAATCAATGTCCACGGTGTCCTCCAGCGCTTCGGCCGCGTGCGGCACATGCGCGGGAATCAGCAGCGTTTCGCCGGCGTGCACGGTGGTTTCGCCGTCGTCGAAAACGAATTTCAACGCGCCGGAAAGAATCATCGTGTACTGCTCGCTGCGATGATGATGCCGCGGCACAATCGCGCCGCGCGTGAGTAAAATCCGCGCCAGCGTGGCTTCCTCGCCGCTCACCATCTGCCGCGAAATCACCTCGCTCAATTGCTCGTTCTTCACCTTGGCCCACGGCTTTGCTTCCACCATCTCGCACCTCTCGCCGGAATGTCTGGCGCAGGAATCCTCTATCGAAACGGCGGAATCGTCAATGCCCGCGGTTCTCCGCGGCTGGCCCAGCCGCTGCCGGCCCGGTGAAAGGCCGCGCCCCATGTGAAAATGAAAAATATTTACGCTCGCGCGCCGCTTCGATTAAGATGCGCGCGTGACTCCTCTGGGCTGGCTCGCGGCGCTGGTTCTGTTTCTGCAGTTGCCGATTCCGTTGTTCTGGTTCGTGCTGCACCCGCAGGTCAATTTCTGGCGGCGGCATCCGACAGCGGGCTACATCACCGGCGTCTTGTTGTCCTGGGGTCCGGTGACCGCGTGCATGATTGTTTTTCGCCGTGAGCTTTTTCGCCGCGATTGGCCTCCGGTGTGGAGCATTGTTGCCGGCCTCGCGCTGCTGATTCTGGAAGCCTGGATTTTCTGGCGCGTGAAGCGCGACCTGGGCGCTGCAAAACTGGTCGGCAAGACCGAATTGTCCGGCGGCGGCGAAGTGGTCCACCGGGGAATCTACGCGCGCATCCGCCATCCGCGCTATGTTGGCTCGCTCATCGCCATCCTCGGCGCCTGCTTTCTGGCCGGTACGCGCTTGATGTGGACCGTGGCCGCTGTCTGGTGTCTATTAACGCTTGTGGCCATCGCCATGGAAGAGCGCGAGCTGCGCGCACGCTTCGGCGCAGCCTACGAAGAATATTGCCGCCGCGTGCCGCGCTTTTTGCCGTTGCGCGTGAAACCGCACGCAGGCTGAACCCGCAAAAAGTTTCGGAATCGTGAATTTTTGCCAGGAGGTACTTATGCAGCGGCTACTGGTTCTCCTCATGCTCTTCGTGAGCCTCGCCACAACTACCGGCGCGCAGATCGGCAAAACCGTTTCTGTCGCTGCGGGCACGGACGAAGATAAGGCGCTTTCGGAAATTTATGCGGCGCCCGACGGGCCCGCAAGAATTGCACTGCTCGACAAATTCATGGCCGATTTCGGCAAGGGCGATCTCGAGCTGCTCGGCGATCAGCTTTATGAGCAGTCCTATCTCACGCAGAAAAATTACGCCAAAGTGTACGAGTACGGCGAAAAAGCGCTGAAGCTCGATCCCGATAATTTTTCAATTGTCGTCAACATGATTCACGCCGCCGATGAGCAGGCGGACGCGCAAAAACTTTTCGGCTACGGTGAAAAAGCCGCAGCCATCATCACCCGCTTCAAATCCGCTCCTCCACCGGCGGGCACACCGCCGGAACAATGGCTGACGCAGCAGAAGCAGGCTTTGACGGACGCGCAGCCGGATATCACCTATGTGCAGTTCGCGATGGTGAATGTGGCCCAGAAAACCACGAATGCCGCCGCGCGCGCCGCACTCCTCGAGCGCTACGTCGCAGCGTATCCGGACTCAGCGTACACCGCGACGGTCCGCGACCAAATCGCATTCGCCTACCAGCAAGCGCAGAACACGCCCAAGATGATCGAAACCGCGCAGGCCAATCTTGCTGCAGATCCAAACGACATTTCGATGCTTGTGTTGCTCGCGGACTATTGGAGCGAAGGCGGCCAGCAGCTCGACAAGGCCGCCGCGTACGCGCAAAAAGCGCTCGACGTGCTGGCCCACGCGCAGAAACCCGAGAACGTGACCGACGAGCAATGGCAACGGCAGGTTTCGATCCAGAAAGGGCTTGCCTATAGCTCCCTCGGCGAAGTGTACGTAGTCAAGACACAGAACCCACAGGCCGTGGACGCCTTCAAGCAAGCCAGCCCGCTGCTGAAGTCCGACACGTTCAGCTACGCGCGCAATCTCTATCGCCTCGGTTTCACGCTCGCAAAGATGCAGCGGATTCCCGAGGCGCGCGTCGCGCTCACGGAAGCCATTTCCCTCAACACTCCCTACAAAGCGCGCGCGCAGGAAACGCTTGACAAGATCGGCGGAGGCACGAAGAAGCCGGCACGCAAGAGTTCATAGCGCGAACGATCGCGTCGCATAGCCCGAGCGCAGAGTTGTGGCCGCTCGGGGCGTTTGTTAAGCTAGAGGAACCGCTGTTGGCGCGGAGAGGTGTCTGAGCGGTTGAAAGAGCTCGCCTCGAAAGCGAGTGTAGGGGAAACTCTACCGTGGGTTCGAATCCCACCCTCTCCGCCAATTCCATGAGTCGCTGAATTTTCTCCAGGGATTCGTATACAACCTTTTGACCCGTGTGGGGTCGCGGCCTTCACATTGGGACTTTTTCTCACTGCCGCGCGGGAGTGGTCTCCAACGGTTGCACGTCCCGCTCGACCTCCGCGGCGATCTCATCCTCGGCAATTTCCAGCTCGTAGCGTGTCTGGATGTTCATCCAGAAAGTAGGACTGTTTTTGAAATAACGCGCGAAGCGGAGTGCGGTATCCGCAGTGATGCCGCGGCGCTCATTCACGATATCGGCGATGCGCGTCACGGGAACGCGCAAATCCATCGCCATTCTATTCATGCTCAGGCCGAGAGGGGCCATGAACTCCTCGCGAAGAATTTCCCCTGGATGTACCGGCTTGAGTTTTTTTGCCATTCTGTCCTCCTAGTGGTAATCCACAATCTCAACTTCATAGGCGTGTCCGTCCCGCCACTGAAAGCAAATGCGCCACTGATCGTTGATGCGGATGCTGTACTGGCCTTTGCGGTCTCCCTTCAGCCGCTCCAGCCGATTTCCCGGCAGCGTCGAAAGCGTTCGGATATCCGGTGCCGCATCGAGCATGTCCAGCTTGCGAAGAGCCAAACGCTCGATGGCCTTGAACCTGCGTACAGAGTCTCGGTGGAAAAGGCGCTCGGTTTCGGCGCAGCGGAAGGACCGGATCACAGTCCGAAGGTATACTGGTATCCGTTAAATGTCAATAGGTAAGGCCTTGCCGGACCTCGAAACGACTCAGGTTCAAAACGAAAGGCAGAAGACCGCGCGCTACACGGCTCTCCCGCCCGGTCAATCCATCTCGAAGGTGACGTACATCAGTCTGCCGTCGCGCTCGATTTGCAGCACGCCGGATGCGCCGGCGGGAATTGCGCTGAGCGCGGCTCGCAGGCCGTCGAGCGTCTCGATGTGTTTTCCGTTCACGGCGTGAATTACGTCTCCCGGCTGCAAATCCGCGTCTGTGCCGGTCGTGTCCGCCGACGTCGCCGCCACAATCACGCCCGAGGGAATCCGTAATTCCTCCAGATCATCCGCGAGCTTGGCGTCGATCTCAACGCCGAAAATTCCGAGCTTCGCCACCAGCGATTTGTCCGGTTCGACCAGGTCGGCCAGGTGGTCCACGTCGCTTTTCTGTTCCGTTACCGTAATTTCCAATGTCAACTTTTCAGTGCCGCGCAGGATTTCGGCTTTCACGATTGTGCCAGCCGGCTTGATGGAAATAATCATGTCGGCGATGGGCACGCTTCCGATGGGGCGCCCATCAATCGTCAGCAGAATGTCCTGAATTTTCAGGCCGGCTTTTTCCGCGGGGCCGCCGGGAAGAACGTCGGAAACGATCATGCCCTCCTGCCTCTTCAGATTGAGACCGGCCGCGAGACCCGAGGTGATTTCCTGCAATTGCACGCCGATGATGCTGCGACGAACGCGGCCGAATTTCCGCAACTGTTCATACACAAATTGCACCACGCTGCTTGGAATCGCGAATCCCAGCCCTTGGCTGCCGCCGGACTCCGTCAAGATAAAAGTGTTGATGCCCACTAGCTGGCCCTGCATGTCCACCAGTGGCCCGCCGCTGTTGCCGGGATTGATCGGTGCATCGGTCTGAATATAGACGTTGGGAGAATCCGGGTCCGGCTGCCGCGCGACGGCGCTGACAATTCCCATGGTCACCGTGTTCTCGAGTCCTTCGGGATTTCCAAACGCGAGCACAAGCTGGCCTTTTTTTAGCTTGGTGTAATCGGCGAGGGGAAGTATGGGCAATCCTTTTGCTTCGATCTTCAGCACCGCAAGGTCAAGTGTCGGCGCCATGCCGACAATTTTTGCAGTCAGTGGCGGAAGGTGTTCTCCGCTTCCGAGACTCGCGCGCGCCTGCGAATCGGAGGCAGCGCGCGGTGTGAGCAGCACGCGGACGCGTTGCGCGCCTTTTACGACATGCGCGTTGGTGATG
>JBGPZR010000308.1:0-3547 GCA_041493845.1 Terriglobia bacterium
CGCATTCGTTGCCGACCTGCGCGATTGGGGCTTTCAAATTGCCGGGTACCGATTTTTCCCCGACCATCATCGTTATTCGGCCGGCGACATCCATGCAATCGAGCGGGAAGCCAAAGCCGTCGGTGCGAAGGGAGTGATCTGCACGGAGAAGGACAGCTTCAACTACACAGGAGTCTGGCGCTCCATGGACTTGTGGGTCTGCGCCATCTCGATGCAGGTTGATCGCCAGGACGATTTCTGGCGCACCGTGATGGAAATGGCCGAACATACCGTGGACGGCGGACAATGAGTTTTCTCACGCGCGCGCGAGCCGGGGCTGTGCGCTGCCGGTTTGCTGCCCTGAACGCCGCTGTGATACTTTTCGGCGCGGCAAACGTCTACTGCTTCGCCGGGGAGAATTTTTGAGGACTTCACGCAAAAAATCGAAACGACCGGCAGCGCCCCCCGCAGAAGCCGGCGCGAGCGTTGACCTGACGCACCTGCTCGACATCGTCGCCGCATTTTCGCGGCAAACGATCTGCGTCGTCGGCGATTTCGTGCTCGACGAATTTGTCTCCGGTGAAATTTCCCGCGTTTCCCGCGAAGCGCCCGTCCTGATTCTCCGCCATCGCCGCAGCGAAGCCTATCCGGGTGGGGCAGCAAACGCAGTGAATAATCTTGCGGACCTCGGCGCGCGGGTTCTTCCGGTGGGAGTCGTGGGCAATGATGAAGGCGGCCGCACGCTTCTCGAATATTTCAGGCGCAAGCGCGTGAATGTTTCCGGCATCCTGCGCGCGAGCGATTGGGTGACGACAACCAAAACGCGTTACCTGGCCGGCTGGACCCACACCACCGAGCAGCAGGTGTTGCGCGTGGACCGCGAACCGTCTGGCGCCCTCTCGAAGATGGTGCAAACGGCCATCGAGAGAAAGACGCGCCAATTTGCCAGGCGGGCTGGCGCGGTGCTGGTTTCGGACTATGGTCTCGGTGCGGCCACACCTTCTCTGGTACGAAAAATCAAAGCAAAACGGATCATGCTCGATTCGCGCTATCGCCTGCTGGAGTACCGCGGCGCGCGAATTACCGCAGCCGCGCCCAACGAGCCCGAGCTTGAAGCGGCTTATCAAACGCGCATTGGCACGGACACGGGCAAGCTCGAGGCTCTCGGCCAGCGCGCGCTGCAGGATCTGGGGCTCGAGGCGCTGCTGGTGACGCGCGGCAAAGATGGCCTGGCCATCTTTGAACGCAATCGCCCGACGCAGCACATCCCGATTTACGGCTCGGACACGCCGGTGGACGTGACTGGCGCAGGGGACACGGTGATTGCCGTCTTCACACTGGCGGTGGCTGCCGGCGCTTCCTATCTGGAAGCCGCGCACCTGGCGAACTACGCGGGCGGCATCGTGGTGATGAAACGCCGCACCGCCAGCCTCACGCGCGTGGAGCTGGAATCCGCGCTGCGCCGCGAAGCCACCGCCGAGCGCTGATATCGCATGGACACCCGCGAAAAAATAGTGTCACGCGACGGCCTGCACGCCATACTGGAGGAACATCGCCGCGCCGGCCGCAAAATCGTGTTTGCCAACGGCGTTTTCGATCTGCTCCACGCCGGCCACGTCCGATATTTACAGGCCGCGCGCGCGGAAGGCGACCTGCTAATCGTGGGAATCAATTCAGACGCCAGCACCCGGGCGCTGAAAGGGGAGGGACGCCCGATTCTCACCGAACGAGCGCGCGCGACGCTCGTGGCAGCGCTTGCAGCCGTGGATTACGTGGTCATTTTCGACGAGCTCGACGTCAACTCGCTTCTCTGCGAATTGCAGCCCGACGTTCACGCCAAGGGCACCGACTACACGCCCGACACCGTCCCGGAGCGTGAGCTCGCAGGCTTGCTCGGGATCCGCGTTGCCATCGTTGGCGATCCGAAGCAGCATTCGACGCGCGACCTGCTCGCGCGCGTGCGCCGGAACAACGATGTCTGACCCGCGATTCCTGCTGGTCCGCCTCGGCTCATTGGGAGACATCGTGCATGCGCTCCCAGCGGCCGCGGCTTTACGCGACACATTTCCCGGCGCGCGCATCGACTGGGCGGTGGACCAGAAGTGGACGCGCCTGCTCGAAGGGAATCCCGATCTGAGCGAAGTGATTCCGTTTGACCGCGGGAGTGCAGGCGGCATCGCCGGCGCGATCCGAAAACTGCGCGGCGCAAAGTACACCTGCGCGATCGACTTTCAGGCGCTCTACAAATCGGCGCTGCTCAGTTTTGCTTCGGGAGCGCCCCGGCGGATCGGATTTCAGAGCAGCTACGCGCGCGAAGGATTTGCAGCGCTGCTCTACACGGACCGCTTGAATCCACGCGGCGCTCACAAAGTGGAGCACAACCTCACGCTCGTCGAACATGCGGGCGCGCGCTCGGCCGCCCCGCGCTTCCCGCTTGCGATTCACGCGGAAGACGAAGAGCGCGTCGCGCGCGAACTATCCGCGCATGGGTTGGATGAATATTTCGTGCTCAACCCGGGCGGAGGCTGGCGTTCGAAATGCTGGCCGCCCGACCGCTACGGTGAACTGCACCACAAGCTGGTGGACCGCCATGGCTGGCGCGGTGTGGTCGCTTTCGGCCCCGGCGAGGAGGCGATAGCGCGCGCGGTGATTGAGGCAGCCGGGAAGGCGCCGCCGGTGGCGCTGCCGCTCGGACTCGGGCCATTGCTCGCGCTGCTCCGGCGCGCGAAATTCGTGGTCTCGGCCGACACGGGCCCGCTGCATCTTGCTTCCGCACTGGGCAGCCCGGTCGTTGGACTTTTCGGGCCCACGGATCCCGCGCGCAACGGGCCGTACTCAGCCGGCGACATCGTGGTGCGAAATCTGCGAGTTTCGGAAACGACCTATGGCCGCGGCGCGTCCTACTCGGCTGCCATGCTGTCGATCACCGTGGATCAGGTTTTCGAAGCCGTCGAGCGGCGGCTCGGATTGCGCGCATGAGCCGCTCGCGATCATTCTGGGTGCGCTGGCGTGTGCGCCTCGGCTATCCCCTGGCCCTGGTTTTTTGGCTGCTGGCCACGTCCACGCCGCGTTCGATTCTGGTGGGCGGCATTGTTGCGGCATTCGGACTTTTCATCCGCGGCGCCGCAGCGGGCTATCTCCGCAAGGACCAGGACCTGGCCACCACAGGCCCCTATGCTTACATGCGCAACCCGCTCTATCTTGGCAGCGCTTTCCTGGCTGCGGGCTTCGTTGTTGCGGGGCGTTCCTGGTGGGCCGGTGCGCTGGTGGCTGCGTATTTTGCAATTTTCTATTACGCCGTGATGCGCAATGAAGAAGAGGACCTGCGCGCACGTTTCGGCGCCGCATTCGATCAGTACGCTGCGCGTGTCCCTCTGTTTTTTCCTTCCTGGGTCAGCTCAAGGTTTAACGCGAAGAATGCCGGAAACCGCGGAGAGAAGTTTTCCTGGGCACAATATCGCCACAATCACGAATATCGGGCGCTGGCTGGCGCCATGGCAGGGCTCGCAGCTCTCGGGCTGAGGTTGTGGCTTCGACTGCGTCTGGGATACTGAGAGAAGCGGGGAAC
>JBGPZR010000311.1:0-3516 GCA_041493845.1 Terriglobia bacterium
CCTTCTGCATTCGCTGCCCTTGCCGCCGCCCTCGCGATCGCCTGGCTCGCCTGGAAACACTACGGAATTGAAAATGACCTTGCCAGCTCGCCCGTTGTGCTTGCACCTCTGATCTTCTCCACCAGCGTCGCCGCCATCGGCTTCGCGCGCGCCGCTACACCGGATATGCTCTTCGGCACTTGCATCACGCTTGCAATGGCCAGTGCCGCGAGCGTTTTGGGCCGTGCCCGCGCACTGCGTGGCAGCCCTCATGCCGCGGCCGACGCTTCGCAGCATGACATACTGTCGCTTCTATCCTTCGGCGCGTGGCTGGGACTTGCTGTACTTGCGAAAGGACCCGCAGCCGTGATCCTCGCTGGAGGCGCCATCGGGATCTGGGCGCTCGCAACGGGCCGCTGGCGCGCCGCCTTCCGCCTCGCGCATCCGCTGGCAATCACCGCGTTCTGCGCCGTAGCCCTGCCCTGGTACGTGCTCTGCGCGCGGCGCAACCCCGATTTCATTCACGCTTTTATTTTCCAGCACAATTTCGAGCGCTACCTCACTCCAGTGTTCCAGCACAAACAGCCCTTCTGGTTTTTCGGCCCCATGCTCTTGCTTGCTCTCCTGCCTTGGACCGTCTTGTTGGTTCCCGCGGCGCAAGAAGGCCTCCGCCTTTGGCGTGAAAAATCGTGGCGCGATTCGGCCGGTTTCTTCGTCGCGTGCTGGGCGGTCTTCCCCGTTCTCTTTTTCAGTTTCTCGCAATCCAAATTGCCCGGATACATTCTCCCGGCGATTCCGCCGCTCGCTTTGCTCCTCGCTGTCACATGCAAGCGCTCCACAAATTCTGATTCCGGATCGTCCCGCGGGATCACCAGCGGGCTTGCGGTCACATGGGCTGGGATGGGCCTCTCCGCAGGGATCTTCATTCATCGACTCCCGCCCGGCGCGCAAGACGCCCTTGGCCCGATGATCATCACATGCGCTACGTTTGCAATCGCCGGCGGCATCGCCATCAAGATGCTTAGTCTTTTTGACCGACGTGGGGCCCTTCTGATTTCTGCGCTCCTGGTTGCGCTGCTTGTCGAGCTTGCCGGCGCACGCATCTTGCCGGCACTCGATCCGTACATTTCCGCGCGATCCCATGCTCAACTCCTCCACAACGACCGCCGGCCCGAACGGATCTTTACCTTCCATCTCAATCGCTCCTGGAGCTATGGCCTCGCCTTCTATCTTGATCGTGAACTCCCCGAATGGTCACCGCAAGACCCGCAAGCCGCTCTGGTCCTCACGAATCCAAAAGGACTGGAAGAAATCCGGAAGCTCGGCAGGCTGGGCGGCGAATTAGACGAATCCTACCAGGGCATTCTTTACGTCCCGGTCCTGCCGTCTTCGCCGCTTACGCGTTAGGGCCGCGAGCTTGGCGGAATGCTCTGCAGGAAGAAATTCACGATCAGGTTTTCGTAGTTGTGGCGGTCGTCGTCGGTCATCTCGGAATAGCTCAAGCGGTCGCGCTCCATCTGTTTTGGGTTGGGAGCGCGCGTGAAAATCTGGACTGTCTCGGTCGCCAGCGCCGGACGGTCATCGGATTGGATAAACAGCTTCGGGACTCCCCGTGTTCGCGCCAGCCGCGGCGAAACAGGCATTTCGTTGCGGAATTGATAATTCATCAGCCGGAACCCCAAATCGCAAAAGCGGCTCACGAAAGGAAGAATCGTAAGCCCCGACCGTTTCATTTCCATTTGCACCATAACGCGCGGGTCATCGTAAGCGTCGTCCACCACGAAGGCTGCGACGCGTGGATCTGTGCTGGCCACTTTGAGCGCCGCGTACCCGCCCATATCCACGCCCCAGAGGCCGAAATGCTGGGGGTCCACGTCATCGCGGCGTGATAGCGCCTGCAGCGCTGCTTCCAACTCGCTGGCTTCATGATACCCGAGCGTGGTGATTCCGGGGCTCGAACCATGGCCTGTGAAATCGAACAGGAACACATTGAACTGGTGATCCTGCAACGCGCTCACGAGCGTCAGCAGGTCCGAGCGCTGCGAGAGATATCCGTGGGCCACCACCACCGTCGGCGCAGATCGCAGACCGGGGAAAAACCAGCCCTCGCGGTCCGGCCCGCCCGGAATCGCAAACGTGAAAGTCGTCGGGTGGCCCATCATCACCGTCAGGTCAACTGCCGAAGGAGTTCGCGTGGGCTTCAGAAGTTGGTAGAGAAGGAATCCCGAAATGGTGGCGACAGAAACGAAGCCAAACAGGAGTATCGCCAGTAGGCCGGAGAAAACCTTGGCGAGGCGCGTTGTGGGATAGCGTAGCTCTGAAAGGACGGCCATCCGTTAGGCGCGGGCGCTCAGCGTTCCGCGCCGCAGCGAAACGCATGTTAGCACAGTTCCTCGCAAGCTGATTTACCGGCCCGGTTACGCTTGCGGCAATTCCACCGGTTTGGGTTCTTCCATCACGCCCGGCTATAATGATTCCGGGAGCGTCGCGCGCGTTTCATGCAAATTGTAGATCTCCGGCAGGTTCATTCGCGGGCACTCGAACCGCTCTTCCAGGAAGAGGCGCGCCATTGGCGCGAGGAGCTCCATTGGGATTACCTTCCTTCCATCGACCTCATCCGGAAATTTATTGATACGCGCTCCCTCAACGGATACCTGGCCATGAAGGACGGTCGCCCCGCCGGTTACGGCTTCTACGTCCTCGAAGATCACAAAGGATTGATCGGCGGCCTGTTCGTTTCCTCGCAATTCCAGCAGGCGGCCATCACCAAAGAATTGTTGAGCGAAATGTTTTCCGCGCTGCGTTCCACGCCGCTCCTCGAGCGCATCGAAGCCCAGTTGATGCCCTTCGGCACCGAACTCGATCCGGCCTTCCTCTCGCAGTATTTTCGATTGCACAAGCGCCAGTTCATGCTCCTGAATCTGGCGGAGGCAAATCTCAGCGGCAGGCCGCTCTCGCCCGGCCTGCGCCTCGAGCCCTGGAGCGATCGCGCCTTCGAATCCGCCGCGCGGTTGATTCAGCTCGCCTACGCGGATCACGTGGACGGCGCGATCAACGACCAGTATCGCAGCGAAGCAGGCGGCATGAAATTTCTGCGCAACATCGTGATTCTCCCGGGCTGCGGCCAATTTCTCCCCGAGGCTTCTTTCCTCGTCCGCCCCGCCGCGAGCGACAACCTCATCGGCATGGTCCTCACTTCCACCGTGCAGGAACGCGTCGGCCACACCACGCAAATCTGCGTCATGCCCGGCTACCAGCGGCACGGAATCGGACGCGCGCTGATGGAGCAGTCCATCCAGGCGCTGCGCCGCCGCCACTACGAGCGCCTTTCGCTCACCGTCACCGCTGTGAATTCCTCCGCCGTCGATCTCTACGAGCATCTTGGTTTCCGCACCATCAAAAAATTTGCCGCCGGCGTCTGGCAAGCGTAGTGGCGGCAGGCGGTGGCGACAGGCCGGACTACTTTTTTGCGCGGTCTTTCAGCAGGCCCTTCAGCTCGTCCATGAATTCTTTCACGTCCTTGAAATCCAGATACAC
>JBGPZR010000276.1:0-3830 GCA_041493845.1 Terriglobia bacterium
ACTTGCTAGGCACGAAGAAGCCGCGACGCATGCGCAAGCTGGGCAAGTCCGCCGTGGTGAATCCGGCCGATGTGCACAACGTGCGGCTGGCGTTGCCGTACGGCATCTAGATTTTCTTTAGGTTTTTTTCCGCGCCGGGCAGAGCGTAACGGGTGCCTGCCGGCCGGCCGCTCCGATTTCTGGAGCGTGCAAGCAGCAGTTCAACGAGACAAACCCGTCCTGCAGCCCTGGTGTTCCTCCGGGCGGCTGGACCTGATTTGTCTCCCCGTAAAATTTTGAATTCGATGGCGCCATTCGGGCGCGCAACAGGAGAATCAAGCTATGCCTCGAGTAAAACGTGGTACAAAGCGGCGAGCCAAGCGCAAGAAGCTGTTGAAGCACGCCAAGGGCTTTTTCCTGACCAAGGGAAAGCTCTACCGGTCGGCAAAAGAAGCGGTGAACCGCTCGCTGCGGTACACCTATCGCGACCGCCGGACCCGCAAGCGCGACTACCGCACGCTGTGGATCCAGCGCATCGGAGCCGCCGCGCGCAACAACGGCATCACCTACAGCCAGTTGATTCATGGCTTGAAGGTGGGCGGCATTGAACTCGACCGGAAAATTCTGGCGGACATGGCTGTGCGCGATGCCGCCGGGTTTACCGCGCTGGTGGAATCGGCGAGGCAGCATCTGAAATCCGCACTAGCCGCCGCGCCGCTGCATCCCGCGGCGTAGTTTTCTTTGTGTAATTTTCGCGGCACAGGTGCACCTGCCTGTGCAGCCTCGACGCACAGCCAGGATTGGCTGTGCCACTAAACCATGGCTGCAAAAACGATCGTCGAACAGACTCGTGAGCCGCTCGTGGCGACGGTGCCCGATGCCGTCGTCAAAATGTTTGCGGATTTTTGCGCCGCGTTCGACCGCGAACTGTCCGCAGCCGCAGATGAAGCTGCGTGGAAATCCGTGCGCGATGTCTGGCTCGGGCGCAAGTCCGGAATCCTCTCCCAAATCACCGACAATTGGCTGAAGCCTGCGCCGCCGCAGTTGAAGCGCGTGGTCGGACAGGAACTGAACCAACTCAAAGCGCACGTCGAATCAGCGCTTGCCGACCGGCAGGCGATGATCGAAGCATCGGCGGAACAAACCGCAACGGCGCGCGAGAAAATCGATCTCTCGCTTCCCGGCATCGAACGCGCCATCGGCACGCGGCACCTGATCCGGCAAACCTTCGAAGAGCTGCAGCGGATTTTCCTTTCCATCGGCTTCAGCGTGGTCGAAGGGCCGGAGATCGAAACTCCCTACTACAATTTCGAGGCCCTCAACATTCCCGAGCATCATCCCGCGCGCGACAACATGGACACCTTTTACATCGCCGGCTCGCGCTCGCCACATCTGCTGCGGACGCACACATCGCCGATGCAGATTCGCACCATGGAAAAACAGCCGCCGCCGGTGCGCATCGTCGTCCCGGGCAAGGCCTATCGCCGCGATAATCCCGACGCCACTCACGGCTACATGTTCCATCAGCTCGAGGGGCTCGCCGTGGATACGGACGTCACGTTCTGCGATTTCAAAGGCGCCGTGGATCACTTCGCGCGCGAATTTCTGGGCCCGAAAACCAAGACGCGCCTGCGGCCCAGTTATTTTCCGTTCACCGAGCCTTCCGCAGAAGTGGACGCCACCTGCCACGTGTGCGGCGGCAGCGGATGCCGCGTGTGCAAGCAGTCCGGCTGGATCGAGTTGTTCGGCGCGGGCATGGTGAATCCGGCGGTGTACGGCTTCGTGAATTACGACCCGCAGCGGCTGTCGGGTTTCGCGTTCGGCATGGGCGTGGATCGTCTGGCGATGCTGAAGTACGGCGTCACCGAATTGCCGCTGCTGTTCCAGAACGACGTGCGCTTCCTGCGGCAATTTCCATGACGCTCGGGCTAAAGGTGGCAAATGCCGATTGATGCTTGTGCGAGCAGGTTTATAGACCTCGCTACATCGGTCCTGCCGAACTACATGAGGGAAATTCGCGTCGCCATGGAAAATAGCAGACCACTGGCTGAGTTTTGTGTAGCCGGTGTCGGTGTCAAAACTATCGTCAGAAGGTTAGGAAAGCAGGATGACTTTTCCGGATGTTACGTGTTGCTGCGGGATGGAAAACCATTTTACGTGGGCATCTCTCGTGGCGTTGCAGCGAGATTGCGGCAGCACGGCAGAGGCACCACGCACTTCGATGCAAGCCTCGCGTATCGGATGGCGTGTGAGAAAGTCCCCCACCACACGACGCGCGCGGCTGCCATGGAGGATCCGGTTTTTCGGGACGCGTTCGATGAAGCAAAGCAACTCCTCATTGGCTCTAGCGTGGCATTCATCGAGATACCAAATGCGTTGGAACTCTACTTATTCGAGGCGTTCTGCGCGATGGAACTCGATACCCACGAGTGGAATACGTTTCGCACGCACTGAGAAAAGCTTAGCGGGTAAACCGGGAAGCTGAATCGACCAAGATGAAAGTTCTCTACAACTGGCTGAAGGAGTTCGTGGACGTGAAGGCGCCGGCAGCGGACCTGCGCGCGCGCCTTTCGCTCTGCGGCATCGCCGTGGATTCGGTCGAAGAGTCGGCAGTCGGGCCGGTGCTCGACGCGGAAATCACGGCGAACCGCCCCGATTGCCTGGGTCACCTGGGAATCGCGCGCGAAATCGCTGCGATTTATCGGCTGCCGCTCAAGCCGGTGCAACCGAAACTGAAAGAAGCCGCGGAAAAAGCGGCGGACGCCACGCGCGTCGATATCGAAGCACCCGATCTTTGCGGACGGTTCACAGCGCGCGTGCTGCGCGGCGTGAAGGTGCAGCCCTCCCCGGACTGGCTGCGGCAGCGCCTGGAAGCGATCGACCAGAAATCCATCAACAATGTGGTGGACGCAACGAACTACGTGATGTTCGAGCTGGGCCATCCGCTGCACGCCTTTGACTTTGACAAGCTCGACGAGCGCCGCATCGTGGTGCGCCGCGCGCGGCCGGGAGAAAAAATCCGCACGCTTGACGGCATGGAGCGCAAGCTCGAGAAAGACATGTGCGTGGTTGCGGATGCAATGAGCGCGGTGGGAATCGGCGGCGTGATGGGCGGCGCGGACACCGAGATCAGTTTCAGCACGCACAACATTCTGATCGAGTGCGCCTGGTTCGATCCCATTTCGATTCGCCGCACGGCCAAAGCGCTCGGCCTGCGCACGGAAGCTTCCTACCGCTTCGAGCGCGGCGCGGATCCGGAGATGCCGGAGCTAGCCTCGCGGCGCGCGGCAGAACTGATCCAGCAGCTTGGCGGCGGCGAAATTCTCGCGGGCGTCGTGGACGTGTATCCGCGCCCCGAGCCGCCCCGGAAAATCGAATTGGCGCGCAAGGAGCTCCTGCGCGTGATGGGCGCGGACGTTCCGGACCGTGACATCGAAGACATTCTCGGCGCGCTGGGATTTCACCCCGTGCGCGTGGACACCAATCGCGGCAGCGCCGGCTCGATCATGGCCGCGTGGGAATGCCGGCAGCCCTCGTGGCGGCGCGACGTGACGCGCGGGATTGATCTGGTCGAAGAAATCGCACGGCACTACGGCTACGACAAATTTCCTCCGCGGCTCCCTCCTGCAAAATTACCGGCGCGCCGGCTGCCCCATGCGGAAGCGCAGGACCGCCTGGTCGAGCGGATCATCGCGCTGGGCTATCAGGAAATCGTGGAAATCCCGCTCGTCAACGCCGAGCGCAATGAGCTGTTTCGCCCGGAAAAGCTCACGCCGGCGGTGATCGCCAATCCGCTGGCGGAAGACGCTTCGGTGATGCGCTCGACCGGGATCGTCAGCATGGTCGGCGCG
>JBGPZR010000397.1:0-2690 GCA_041493845.1 Terriglobia bacterium
GGATCATTCATTAGTTTACCGAGCGTGCCCTCGCCTTCCCGCATCTGGTCCACGATGCCACGCAAGTCTCCGGAGAGAGCGCCGAGGTTCTGCATCAGCTCGGCGCCACGTTCGACGATCTGCTTCATGGCCGCTTCTGCTTTGCCAGGGATGATGCCGTTCGGCGGCAGGACCGCGCCGGTAAGGCCGCGCCTGATGGTGACGTAGCGATTCCCGAGCAAGCCCTCGGTGATCAGGCTGGCGTTCGAGTCGGTGCGGATGTTGTCCTGATATTTCTTGTCAATGCGGAGCACCAGCGTGATGTTATGCATTTGATCGGGGGGATGTGGCGTCAGGCTGATGGACTGGACATTGCCGACCTGCAATCCATCCAGCCGCACGGGGGCGCCCAGCGTCAGCCCCTCGACTTCGGGCAGGTAGGTGATCAGCCGGTACTTCGGGCCCAGGATTCCTGCGCCGGTTACATAGAAGATGGCCACCGCCAGGATGAACAATCCCGCGAGCACGAACAATCCAACTCGAAGCTCGGTCCACGACAGTTGCTTTCTTTGCGCCATCGCCTTCCCTCCTCAGTGATCCCGCATGAGTACTTTACTCTGCCGAAAGAAGAAATTGTTTCAGATACGGGTCGGAGGAGCGCAACAGTTCCTCTGTCGACCCCTGAAAAAATATCTCGCCGTTGCGCAGCACAAGAATATTCGTTGGCGGAGCATCCGGACGCGTCCCGTTGCCGCCGAGGTGCATAACATGTCTTGTTGCCTTATCGAACCGGTAATTCGCGAGGCCGAAGGCATCCTGGACGCGCTGTGTGGCCAGCATGGAGGTGACGTCCTGCAAATCCCGGCCGCGGAGAATCAGGTTGATGATGGTCTGCGAAGTCACCGGATCGAGCCCGGCGGTCGGCGAATCGTAGAAGACGATCGGGGGGCGGTCCACCAGCGCGCGCGCGATCGCGACGCGGCGGCGCATCCCCCCCGAAAGCTCTGCAGGGAATTTTTCAAGCGCCTCTTCGAGCTCAACGAAACGCAAGGCCTCGCGCACACTGGCGTCGACCTCTTCTTCGGGCACGTTTTCTTCGTGGAGTCGAAAGGCCACGTTGTCCTCGACGGTCATCGAATCGAAAAGCGCGCCTTCCTGAAAGACAAAGCCGATGCGGCGGCGGAAATCGAGGAGTTCTTTCTCGGGCATCTCGCTGACATCGTGGCCCATCACCAGGATGTGCCCCGCGTCGGGCCGCAGCAGGCCCGCCGCCAGTTTCATCAGCAGCGTTTTTCCCGAACCACTTTCGCCCAACAGGACTTTGGTTTCGCCGGGGTCAACCTCAAAGGAAATGCCGCGCAGCACGTCGCCTTCATCGAAGCCGATGCGCACATCTTTGAAGACGATGAGCGGCTCGCCCGGTACGGTCTGGTTCATTGCCCGGACCACTTCCAAGGCGGGAGAGGATGCACCATGCCGGAGATTATAGATGGAAATGCGCAGGATTCGCAGCGCGCGATTTTTGCGCACCGCCCGCGGCACGAAATTCTATTTGTGAAACATATACAGCAGCAGGCGGGCGAGGAAGAAGTCCACGACAAGGACGAAGACAGACGAAACGACGACGGCGGTGGTGGTCGCGCGCCCCACGCCCTGCGTGCCGCCCTTCACGCGGAGTCCCTGGTAGCAGCCGACGGTCGCAATGATCAGTCCGAAAATAATGGGTTTTGTAGCGCCCTGAACGAGGTCGCCCAGTTCGAGAGCTTGGATGGCGCGCGTCCAGAACTGGACAGCGCCAAGCCGCAAGGTGAAATAGGCCACGACAAACCCGCCGATCAAGCCCACAAAATCAAACACGGCCACCAGGAGTGGCAGCATCGTGACCATGGCAAGGACGCGCGGGGTCATCAGCTTGCGGATTGGATCGGTGCCCAGCGCGCGCATCGCGTCCACCTGCTCGGTGACGACCATAGAGCCGAGCTCGGAAGCGATGCCCGAGGCGTTGCGCCCGGCCACGAGCAACGCCGTAATGGCCGGCCCGAGTTCGCGCACCAGCGCGAGCGACACGGCGTCCCCCGTAAGCGCGGTCTCACCGAATCGCTCGAATTGAGCGGAAGTCTGCAACACCATCACGCCGCCGATAAAAAAAGAAGTGATCACCACGATGGGAAGAGAGCCCACGCCGATCAAATCCATCTGCTCGAGCGTATCCTGCCAGTAGAACGGCGGGGTGATGGCCGTCTTGATCGACTGCAGGACCAGCAGCGCGTAGTCCTGCAACGCGAAAATCTGCCGCTTGAGCGCGTCCCCGAGGACTGAGGGGAGCGATGGGGTTTCGCTGGCTTCGAGCATCGTGTGAGACTCGAGCCGCCGAAAATCGGCCGAGTCCCCGGAAGCGTAACGTCCGATGCGCGCGGCGTCAAGCAATCATCCGCGCCACACTCATGGCACAGCGCTGCTTTACGCGCGAGGATGTGTCCGGTAGAATTGCGCGTTTATGTTTTGCCGCCGGGATGCGATGTCGAGCGGCACGACCGTGGAGGAAGATGCTGCGATATGTGAGCGCGGGGGAATCTCACGGGCAAAGCCTGGTGGCCTGGATCTCCGGCCTGCCGGCGGGAGTACCCGTTGATCTTGAGTTTCTGCAGCGCGAACTTCACCGGCGCCAATTGGGATATGGTCGCGGCGGGCGGCAGCGGATCGAGAAAGAC
>JBGPZR010000188.1:0-5105 GCA_041493845.1 Terriglobia bacterium
AGGCGACCATTGCGACTCCTCCTACGTCTAAGAAGCGTCGGTAAAGGAGTTTTTCAGATTTGCTGAATCGGCGGCACATCACGCGCACGCTTCTGGCCACACTCCTGGCCCTTGTTGTGGTGTCTTTCGCACTGCAGGCCGCAGCCCACTGGCACAACCGATCCTTCGAAGACCAACACTGCCGCGTTTGCCATGTCGCTCACTCGGTAACCGTTGACCTCTCGCACGGCACGGGTCTAGAGGCGCCGCATGCGGTCCTCCGGCTGGCTCAGACTCGATCCATTGACCCCCATCTCGAGCTTATTTCGCATCAAGCTTCTTCGCGCGCGCCTCCCGCTTAGTTCTCCTCACTACATCGTGAATACAACTGCGCCGTGGTCCATTCAGATCATGGGGCGCATTCACTCAATTCTTTTCCACATCGCGCGAGGAGGAATCATGCGAGCTCGTAATTCATTCTTGGGGATCTTCATTGTTTTCGTCTGTCTGCTGGCAGTGCCGGAGATATTGAAGGCGCAATCCAACTCCGGAACGATTTCGGGGACCGTAGTGGATCCTTCCGAATCGGTCGTGGCGAACGCGACTGTCCAGATTCACAATCCGGTCAGCGGTTTCGACCGCATGGTGACTTCAGATAGCTCCGGCAATTTCAATTTTCCAAACGTGCCGTTCAATCCCTACCACCTTTCCGTCACCGCGGCGGGATTTGCACCATATGCGCAGGATGTTGACGTCCGCTCTGGCGTCCCGGTGAACGTTAAGGTCAGCCTGACCGTGGCAGGAACGTCCAGCACAGTAAGGGTTGAGGCCGGCAATGACCTCTTGGAGACCGATCCGAATTTCCACACCGACATAGACCGCGCTCTGTTTGACAAGCTTCCGCTGGAAAGCCAGTCCTCCTCGCTCAGCTCACTCGTGACACTTGCTTCACCGGGAGTCGTGGCTGATTCAAACGGTCTGTTCCATGGATTGGGCGACCACGCGGAAAACTCGTTCTCCGTGGATGGGCAGCCGATCACGGACCAGCAAAGCAAGGTTTTCTCCAACCAGATTCCCGCCGACTCGATTCAATCGCTCGAAGTGATTTCTGGAGCACCGCCGGCCGAATACGGCGACAAGACCAGCTTGGTAATCAAAGTCACTACGCGTTCGGGCCTTGGGCAGACGCAACCGACCGGGAGCGTCACCGCTTCCTACGGCTCATTTGGCTCCGCGAGCGGTGGCTTCGATCTCGCCATTGGCGGCCAGAAATGGGGCAATTTCATCGCTGCGAACGGGTTGAACACAGGCCGTTTCCTCGATCCGCCTGAATTTCAGGTGATGCACTCGAAGGGCAACGAAGAGAACTTGTTCGACCGCGTGGACTTCCAGTTGACGAATGCCGACACCTTGCATCTGAATGCCGGTTACACGCGCTCCTGGTTCCAGCAGCCGAACTCATTCGACTCGGCGGCCATGAATCAGGACCAGCGCGCGCAGATTCAAACCTACAACGTGGCACCCAGTTGGACGCATCTTTTCAGTGGGACTACGCTACTGACCGTCGGCGCATTCGTCCGGCACGACAATTACAATTATTATCCGAGCGCTGACCCTCTTTCGGACCTGTCGGAGACCCTCGCGCAGCACCGGAAGCTCACCAATGCAGGCCTTCGCTCGGACCTTTCCTATGTGAAGGGCAGGCACAACTTGAAGGCAGGAGTCACGTTTCAACACACCTTTCTCACCGAGAACTTCAACTTCGGCATCACCGATCCGGGGATCAATTCGCCATGCATCCAGCAAAACGTTGCCGGTGACTTTGTGGGCGTTGCTGATCCCACTCTGATGAACATGAATCAGTGCGTCCCGAATGGGTTCCAGCAGAACGTGAGCACGAACCCCAACGCTACCACACCGTTTTCCGCGGCTCTGGCCTGCATTGACCTGAGCCGTCCAGTGCCCGATCCGGGCAACGGATGCGCCAACCCGCAAAGCGCCCTCTTCCTTTTTCACGGGCACGCGGACATCAAGGAACTCGCCCTCTACGTTCAAGACACGATTACGGCGGGTAATTGGTCCTTCAACATCGGAATCCGCGGCGATATCTACCGCGGCATTTCCCATGATTTACAGCCGGAGCCTCGTGCCGGTGTTGCCTACAACATCAAGAAGACCAACACGGTGCTTCGTCTTTCCTACGCGCGCATCCTGGAAACCCCCTTCAACGAAAACCTGATTTTTGCGAGCCAGATTACCCCGAACCCCGTGATCACTGACCTTTTCGGCCAAAATTCAGGAGCGCCGATACGTCCCGGCCAGCGCAACGAGTTTCATGCCGGCTTCCAGCAGGCATTCGGCAAATTCCTCGTGGTGGACGCCGACTACTTGTGGAAGCACACCCACAACGCCTACGACTTCGGAGTGCTCCTGAACACACCGATTTTCTTCCCGATTGCCTGGCACAACTCGAAGATTGATGGCGCATCCGTTCGTGTCAGCATGCCCAACTACCACGGCTTGACGGCATTTGCCGTCATGGGCCACGTGAATGCGCGCTTCTTCTTCCCGCAAGTCGGCGGTCTGGGAAGTACATCTGCCACCGGCGTTTTCCGCATTGACCACGACCAGGCGTTCAACCAGACCACGCACGTGCAATATCAGCCGCGTAAGAACTGGCCGTGGCTCGCTTTCAACTGGCGGTATGATAGCGGCCTCGTGGCGGGCGCTGTGCCGTTTGCCACGGATGCCACAACGCCAGTGGACCTGACCGGCCTGAGCGCCGATCAACAGATGCAGGCGGGCCTCTTCTGCGGGAGTACATTCCCGACTCTCAATTCACCGTTGGCGACTTGCGCTCCATCTCAGTACGGGTCGACGCGAATCAAGATTCCAGCGCCCGGCACGCAGAATGATGACCACAATCCGGCGCGCATCCGGCCACGCAATCTCTTTGACGCCAGCGTGGGTGACGATAATCTGTTCCGAGGGGATCGTTACAAGTGGAGCCTGCGCCTCACGGCCATCAATTTCACAAACAAAGAGGCGCTCTACAACTTTCTCTCAACCTTTAGTGGCACGCACTTCGTCACACCGCGCGCATTCACCGCCGAACTCGGTTTCCACTTCTAGCCCTTTGTATAAGGAGCGGCCGATTCGAAGATCGGCCGCTCTCGTTCGTGGCGCGTTTCGCAGTTAGCCGGCGAAGCTTCGGCGGCAGTGGCAATTAATCCGCGGGGTGGGGGCTCGCCTTCCCGGAGAACGTAATGGTGATCAGGAAACCATTCGTTCCTTTGTATTCAAAATCGTGATCTTGTCCGGAATACTTCTCCACCTGAGTCTTCCACATGCGGAAACCGTTGTTCGATTGCGCCTGCCAATACTGCACGTTGGGAATCACGATTTCTTGCTTCGGGTTTGTCCCGGTGACGCGTTCCAGGATGACCTCTCCTTTCCCGTTGCTCATTTTGGCGTGGGCCACGCCGGTTGCCTCATCTACATTCCAGGAAAAGGCCGCTGTGTCGGTCGCCGCCTTCTCCCACTTGAATGGATATAGCTGTCCAAGAATGTCGCTGAGGGCTGCTTTCTGCTCCGGGGTGTCGCTGGGATCAAACGTCATCACCACCCAGGAATCTTTTCCGGTGCTCCAATCGCTGCCGAGATCAGTCGAGATCCACACCTTTGCGCCATCGAGCTTGGTGGATTTGTAGTAGCCCTTGTCCACCTTCAGCACCAGATTCGCCCGGCAGTATTGCTTGTCGCCGTGCATGGTGGAGTGAGAGTTGAAGTAGCAGGGACAGAACATGTCGCAACTGCACGCCTCGATATACGAAGCGGTCATTGCAAAGTCAGGTTTCGTCGCTTGGGAGGCGGCCGCCGGTGCTGGGGGATTCCCGTATTGCGCCATGGCAGTTCCGCTCAGAACACACAACAAGATTGTCAGCCACAGGATCTTTCGCATTGTTTCTCTCCTTCGCGGGCGATGGACAGACCGGGTTTCCCCAGCGTCCCGATGCTGGAATTCTAATCCTCATCCTCGGCACATCACAAGGCCGTACATTCGTGTTGGAATCTGACACTTCAAGGCCCGCTGGGAACCGTCCGGTGGAACAGAGCGCCCGTTTAGTGATTCTCAGTTGCAACTAATTTGCAACTTGTCTATCCTGCGTTAGTTGTAAATCAGTTTCAACTGGGTCTCGGGGGGCTTTCTGGCTCGCTGGCGCTGCGGACTCGCGTCGCTCTTCTCGATAGGGGAAAACTGCTGAAGGCGGTACGCATTCCATTCGCGCTGGCGCTTCAGGCATTCGCCTGCGCAGCCTTCGCGCCGCCCGCCGCGGCGCAGGACACACCCTACTTCGTCACCTATTCGCATCACCTCGAGGAGCCCGGCACGCTTGAGATCGAGCTCAGCTCCAACTACGCCACGCAGCGCGGCGGCAATGATTTCATCGCCCCGTGGATCGAGTTCGAATACGGGGCCAGGGGATGGTGGACCACCGAGCTCTACCTCGATAGCCAGCACACCTTCAACGACGGCGCTTTCTTCACCGGCTGGCGCTGGGAAAACCGCTTCCGTCCGCTGATGAAAGAGCACTGGATCAATCCCGTCCTCTACGTCGAATACGAGGACCTCAATGGCGCGGACAAGGTCATGAAAGAAGTGGTCGGCTCAGACAGCCAGGCCGATCATTCCGTGCGCAATGCCGTCGCAAGCCGCGAGCACAATCACGAAATTGAAACCAAGCTGATCCTCTCGAGCGACTTCAAGGGCTGGAACATTTCTGAGAATTTCATCGCCGAGAAAAACCTTGAGCACGCGCCGTGGGAGTTCGGCTACGCCATCGCCGCCAGCCGCCCTCTTCGCATGGCTGCCACGCCTTCACCCTGCAATTTCTGCCGCGAAAATATCGTCGCGGGAATCGAGATGTACGGCGGGCTGGGCACCACGGACTCGGCGACGCTCTCGGGGACTTCTCATTACCTGGCGCCGATCCTTGCCTGGCAGATGCCCAGCAGTGTCACGCTGCGCGTGTCACCCGGTTGGGGGCTCACCAATACGAGTCACCGCTTCCTTCTCCGCTGGGGCCTGACGTATGAAATTTCCGGATTCGGGCGCAAGGCGAGGA
>JBGPZR010000233.1:0-4409 GCA_041493845.1 Terriglobia bacterium
ACTTGGGGCTGCAATCAGGGCCGCAAACGAATCTGCACTGGGGGCTGAATGCAACGTATTCTCTCCACGTACCGGTATGTCAACCAGCCGCTTACGGCGTCGTTGCTGGGGGAAATCTCACAGGCCGGGATGTCGGGGATTGAAATTTTCTGCGCGCCGCAACATTTCAGCTATCGCGAGCCGGAGCGAGTGCGGGAGATCGGCGATGCCCTGGGCGAATACGGCCTGGAGTTACACGCGCTGCATTCACCCACCGAGCGTGATCTGGCGCCTGGCCGGGAGAGCGGTGTGGCGATTTCCATCTGCGACACCGAGCGCATCCGGCGGCTCGATGCTGTGGACGAAATCAAGCGCGCGCTGGAAGTAGCGGAGCGCATCCCATTTCGATTCCTGGTGCAGCATTTGGGGCATGGCCGGCAAATGGCCGACCCGCGGAAGACGGACGCTGCCTTCAGCTCGCTCGAGCATCTCACCGTGTTCGCGAAAGCCCGCGGCGTCACGATCGCGCTCGAAAACAAGCCGGATGAACTGGGCTCGCCCTCCTCGCTCCAGCATTTCATCACCGACACGCATCTACACGATTTGCGGCTCTGCTTCGATACGGGGCACGCGCATCTGGAAACGGGCGTCGAAGCGAGTTTCGACATGATGCGTGATCGCGTGGCCACAACGCACGTCCACGACAATCATGGCGAGAAGGACGAGCACCTCCTTCCCTTCGAGGGCGGCATCGATTGGGACGCCATCCTGAGTGCGTTCGCCGCTGTGCCCCAGGTGCTGCCGATCGTCCTGGAGCTGAAGGAGCAGGCCGGCGGGAAGCCCGCACTTGACCAGGTGCGCGCCGCATTCGACAAGATCGAAAAGAGCATGGAGAGCAAGCGCGGCCGCGCAGTCAAATCCTGACGGGCACGCGGCGGAATTATCAACGGATGAAACGATGACCCAGGAAGCCCAAGCAAGCGTGCCGATTGTCACGATTGACCACGCGGGCCAGCATGCCAGCCGCAGCGTCCAGATTCGTGGCTGGCTCTACAACCTGCGCGAATCGGGCAAGTTGCTGTTTCCGATATTCCGCGACGGCACAGGAATTATTCAGGGCGTGGTCTCGCAAAAAGAGAATCCGGCTGCGTTCGACGCGCTGAAAGGGCTGACGCAGGAATCGAGCGTGATCGTCACCGGAAAAATTCAAGCGGAGCCTCGCGCGCCCGGAGGCTACGAACTGCACATTACCGCGATCGAAGTGGTGCAGCGCGTTTCGGAGTCGGAACCTTATCCGATCCAGCTCAAAGAGCACGGCGTGGATTTTCTGCTCGATAAGCGCCACCTGTGGATTCGCACGCCGCGCCAAGCCGCGATTTTGCGCATTCGCGCGGAAGCGGAGCGCGCAGGGCGAAATTTTCTCGACAGCCAGGGATACACGCTCACGGACACGCCGATTTTCACACCGGCAGCGTGCGAAGGCACGACCACGCTTTTTGAAGTCAACTATATCGACGACCAGAAAGCCTATCTCACGCAGTCGGGCCAGCTTTATCTTGAAGCGACGGCGGCGGCGCTGGGTAAGGTGTACTCCTTCGGCCCCACGTTTCGCGCGGAGAAGTCGAAGACGCGCCGCCATCTCACGGAATTCTGGATGCTCGAACCGGAAGCCGCTTATGCGCACCTGGAAGACATGGTGCAGCTCAGCGAAGGACTCGTGAGCGCCATCGTTCAATCCGTGGTGAAGAATCGTGCAGCGGAGCTTACGGCGCTGCAACGCGACATTTCGAAGCTGGAAAAGATCACCGCGCCATTCCCGCGAATCAGCTACGACGAAGCCATCCAGGTGCTGCAGAAGGCCGGCAATCCGGCCAAGTGGGGCGATGATTTCGGCGGCGACGAAGAGACGATCATCTCGAAAGAGTTCGATAAGCCCGTGATTATTCACCGCTACCCCACGGCTATGAAGGCTTTCTATATGGCTACGGATGCAAATCGGCCGGAACTTTCACTCAGCTTCGACATGATTGCGCCCGAGGGCTACGGCGAAATCATCGGCGGCGGCGAACGCCTGTCGAGTTATGAAACGCTTGTCCGCCGCCTGCGCGAACACAATCTGCCGGAAGAGTCGTTTCAGTGGTATCTCGATCTGCGCCGCTTCGGCAGCGTGCCGCATTCGGGCTTTGGCCTGGGGCTCGAACGGACGGTGGCGTGGATTTGCGGCACAGAGCACATTCGCGAGGTCATCCCCTTCCCTCGGATGCTCTATCGCGTCTATCCTTAGGGGTCCCACCGCCTGTCGGGGGTCGCGAAAGATATTTTCAAATGCCAGACAAAATACGCATCATCGGTGTGCCGATGGACCTGGGCGCAAGCCGCCGTGGCGTGGATATGGGCCCTTCGGCGCTGCGCGTCGCGGGACTGCAGTCGCGGCTGAAACAGTTGGGGCGGCAGGTGGAGGATATCGGCAACGTCATGGTCCGCCAGCCCGAAGAGCAGCACTACGGGGAAAAGAACGCGAAGTACCTCGAGGAGATTTCCGAGACCTGCAAGGGGTTGGCGGAAATGGTCCGCAAGACGCTCGATGAGGATCTGGTGCCGCTGGTGCTGGGCGGCGACCACTCGATTGCCGTGGGGACAACGGCCGGCGCGGCCGCACATTTCGACAAGAAATCGAAGCGTATCGGCATGGTCTGGCTCGATGCGCACGGTGATATGAACACGCCGGATTCTTCGCCTTCGGGCAACGTTCACGGCATGCCGCTCGCATCCATCATGGGCTATGGCCCGCCCGAACTCACCGAGCTTGCGGGCATCAAGCCGATGGTGGAACCGCGAAGCGTGGCGCTGGTAGGCATCCGCGATCTGGATACCAAGGAGCGGCGGCTGGTGAAGGACTCCGGGGTGCACATTTTCACGATGCGCGATATCGACGAGCGCGGCATGCGCGAGGTGATGGCCGAAGCCCTGCGGTTTGCGACCGACGACACTGCAGGCGTCGCCGTGAGCCTGGATATGGATTTTGTGGACCCGAGCGATGCTCCGGGTGTGGGCACGCCGGTGCGCGGCGGCGTGACGTATCGCGAAGCGCATCTGGCGCTCGAAATGATTGCCGACAGCAAGAGCATGGTTTCCTTCGAGCTGGTGGAAATCAATCCCGTGATTGACCTGCACAATAAGACTGCGATACTCGGTGTGGAACTGGTGCTTTCCGGGCTGGGAAAGAAAATCCTGTGATGGCTGCGCGCGAATTGAATCCGTTCGAAGTGGTGTCCCAATGAGCGGGAAGAAGAGGTTGCGCATCGGCGTGCTTTTTGGCGGGCGCTCCGGCGAACATGAAGTCTCGCTCGCTTCGGCGGCCTCCGTGATTCGTGCGCTCGATCCGGAAAAATATGAGGCCGTGCCGATTGGGATAACGAAAGACGGCCGGTGGCTTGTCGGGACGAGCGCGGTGAAGATGCTTCCCGAAGTGCTGAAGTCGGGCGATCGCGTAATGCTGCCTGCGGACCCGAGCGCCGCGGCACTGATGCCCGTGGGGTCTGGAAGCGGGCAGCCGAGCGTGACCGTGGACGTGATGTTCCCGGTCCTCCACGGCACATTTGGTGAGGATGGCACCGTGCAAGGCCTACTCGAACTCGCCGGACTGCCTTACGTGGGTGCGGGCGTGCTCGCTTCGTCGGTGGGAATGGACAAGGACGTACAGAAGCGCCTGTTCGAGCAGGCGGGAATTCCCATCGTGCCGTACCTTGCGGTGCGCCGGTCGGAATGGGAGCACGATCGCGTGAAGGTGTTGCGCGAGATCAAGAAGAAATTCCGATTCCCGCTGTTCGTGAAGCCGGCAACCCTTGGGTCTTCGGTGGGAATGACGCGCGTGAAGGCAGCGCATGAAATTTCCGCGGCGCTCGACCTCGCGGCAGAGTTCGCGCTGAAAATCATGGTGGAGCGCGGCGTGAACGGGCGGGAGATCGAAGTTTCTGTGCTCGGCAATGATGATGTGCGCGCTTCGGTCCCCGGAGAAATTGTTCCGCACCGCGAATTCTACGACTACACCGCGAAATACCTGGAAGGCGGCACGGAGTTGGTGATTCCTGCGCCGCTCTCGAAAAAGCAGGTGGCCACGTTTCAGGATTATGCGGTACGGGCCTTCCGCGCGATTGACGGGACAGGCATGGCGCGTTGCGATTTTTTCCTCGAGCGGCGCACCGGAAAGATTTTTATCAACGAGCTCAACACCATTCCTGGTTTCACTTCCATCAGCATGTACCCCAAGATGTGGGAAGCCTCGGGCCTGCCCTACCCCCAGTTGATTGATCGCTTGATCGAGCTGGCCCTGCAACTGCACCGCGAGAAGGCGCGCACAAAATATTCGATCGAACTGCCGGCCGGAGCCGGCGGGGCCCTCGAAGCCTAGATCTCCGGCTTTTCCCCAC
>JBGPZR010000401.1:0-2648 GCA_041493845.1 Terriglobia bacterium
GTCCTCCTTGATTTAAACCTCTACAACAACAGCTATCGGGCGAAGGAAGACAAGCGAGCGATCCACAAGCTGTCCAATATCTGGATGTTTGTAGGCGAGTGGTTCGCGCAATTGCTGGCGTGGCTCACGTGAACGCAGTGCCGGCAAACCGCAGTCGCTCGGCGTCAGGTGAAAAGAGGTGAGTGAAATGGCAGGTGCGAGGCCAAAGGCTTTTCTTGCCGGCGCAGCGCTCGTGTGGCGGCATCAGCGAGTGCTTTGGCTGGTGTACATCGCCAATTTGATCCTCGCATTCGTCGGCACACGCGCCGTGGTGGATCGTACGGGGGCGATCTTGAATCACAGCCTGGCAGCAGAGCGCCTGGTGCACGGGTTCAGTCTCGGGGCGTATTTCGAATTGCAGCTTCACCCCAACTTGCCCTTCGGCGCGTCGCGCCCGATGATGATCTATTCCTCCACCCTGTTCGCGTTGTTCATGCTTTTCACAACCGGCGGCGTGCTGGCTGCATACTACGAAGATCGGCGACTGACCGCGGGAGACTTCTTTCAAGCTTGCGGGCAACATTTCTGGTGCTTCCTGCGCTTGATGGTCTGGTTCGCAATTGCCTTAATTCCTGTGGGAATCTTGATGGGCCTGGCCGGCATCCTCTATCACAGAGTAAATCAGCAATCCATTTCGCCTTTCCCTGCTGTGCACATCTTCGAAGTTGTGGCCGCAATCATCGTGCTGCTGTTGATGTGCCTGCGGCTGTGGTTCGATATGGCGCAGGTGATTGCCGTGGCGGAAGGCGAGACAAAAATGCGCCGCGCACTCAAGAGCTCCGCCCATCTGCTTCGGCACAATTTTGGCTCGCTCTTCTGGCTGTACCTGCGAATCAGTTTGCTCGGGTGGATTGGCTTTTGGTTCGGCTTGCACGTGTGGATGGAGCATCTGCGACCGGAAGCTACAGGGGCGGCGTTGTTTGTGAGTCAGGCGATGATCGTATTCTGGCTGGCGATTCGCTTGTGGCAGCGGGCCAGCGAAGCGCTTTGGTACCGCCAACTTTCGGCCGCGCTAGTTGTGCCCGTACCGTTGGCCATGCCTTCACCGGCCGCGCCGGCGCAATCGGAACCGCAACCTGTCTGACCAGAAATCTTTTTGAGCCGGGGCTTGCGCGTCCCGATTGTCACCAGATGCGGCAGCGCTGGGCTTCGGGCCTCACCATCGTTGAACTCGCGCTGCACCCAAACGCCTTTGCGAATGCTGGAATATTCGACATCGGACCATTCACGCGGAAGCGGTCCACCGGATGCGGGTCCGTGTTCACGATCACGCGCATCCGTTCCGGACGGGTGCTCCCGGCCCAAACCTGCGCCCAGCCAAGAAAAAATCGCTGGCCGGCCGTAAAACCATCAATCGCGGCCGGAGCGGGTTTACCTTCGACCGTTTTCTGAAATGCGTTGTAAGCGATGGTCAGGCCGCCCAGGTCTGCAATACTCTCGCCCTCCACCAATTTGCCGTTTTCGTTCAGCCCGGGCTCGACGACGAAGCTATCGAATTGCTTCACGATGCAATCGCCGCGCGCCTGGAAATTCTTCAAGTCTTCGTCCGTCCACCAATTCTTCAGATTTCCCTGCGCGTCAAACTTGCTTCCCTGATCATCGAAGCCGTGCGTCAGCTCGTGGCCGATCACCGCTCCCATCGCCCCGTAGTTCATGGCGTCGTCGCGATTGGGATCATAGAAGGGCGGCTGGAGAATTCCGGCAGGAAAGACAATCTCGTTTCGGAGTGGAGTGTAGTAGGCGTTCACGGTTGGCGGCGTCATATTCCACTCGCCCCGGTCCATGGGCTTGCCAATCTTCCCCACATCGTAAGCGTTCTCGAAATCGCTCCCGCGGCGCACATTTTCAACGTAAGGCCCGCGCTCCACATGGAAGCCGGAATAGTCGCGCCACTTGTCGGGATAGCCGATCTTTAGCTGGATGGCCGCAAGCTTCTTCAGGGCTTGCTCGCGTGTTGCCGCGCCCATCCAATCGAGTGTCGAGAGATCGTCATGCAGCGCCGCCATCAGATTCTTCACCATCGCCAGCGCGCGGGCCTTCGCCTCCGGCGGAAACGCGCGCTGCACATAGACCTGGCCCAGCGCCTCGCCCAGTTGCCGGTCCGTGGCCTGCGCGCAGCGCCGCCAGCGAGGGAGCATTTCTTTCTGCCCTTCGAGTGCCTTCCCGTAGAAGTTGAAATTCTCTTCAACAAATTTTGCGGGCAGCGCCGCCGCCACGGAATGCACAAGCTGCCAGCGCATGTATGTCTTCCAATCAGCCAGCGGAACAGAAGTCAGTGCAGCACTGACAGCGGCGAAGAAATCCGGTTGAGCCACATTGATTTCGGTGACCGGGGGCGCACCCATTTCCTTGAAGAAGCTTTCCCACGTGACATTCGGCGCGATCTCATGCAGCTTTGCCACCGGCATCTTGTGATAGACCTTGTCCGGGTCGCGCAGGTCCACGCGGTGCATGGAAGCATTCGCAAGCAGCGTTTCGACGCTCATCACCGTTTTTGCTTCCGCGGTGGCGGTCGCGCCGTCATCGCCAAGCAGCTTGAACATATTGGTGACATGCTGGAAATAAGCTTCGCGGAGCTGCTTGTCTTTTTCTTCCTCACGCGTGTAGTA
>JBGPZR010000062.1:0-8767 GCA_041493845.1 Terriglobia bacterium
AGCTTCCGGGCGTTGCGCTGGCGAATGAGCTGTACCTTGAAGGCGGCATTCGATCGGTCGAGATCGGAACGCTGATGTTCGGTGAGCACGCTCAAATGGATTTAGTGCGGCTGGCAATTCCGCGGCGCGTGTACACGCAGAGCCATATCGAGTACGTCGTGGAAGTCATTCTAGATGTGTGGCGCAAGCGCCAGCAGTTACGCGGCTACGAAATAGTGTATCAGGCGAAGTTCCTGCGGCACTTCACGGCCCGGCTGAAACCCTGCGCGGGGTAATTGGTGCGACCCTCGGTTCAAATTCTCCTTCTGCCAACTCCTGATTAGTTCTATAAAAGGGGAAGTCAAGAAAAATACCTCGCCTACGGCCGGATTTTTTCTTGCGCTCCAGCCCGCTTCGTCGAGCAGGATTTGTTCTGGCCTTCCGCTCCATGAGCTCGGTTCGTATCCGCTATTGGAATATGCTTCTGAAGCAGGCCGAGAAGGAAAGAAAAGAAATGGCCAAGGCCGGCCCGAGCTAAGTATTAATTCTTCTCGAAATATGAGATGGACTCATCTCATAAATGGTCTTCTAGGGGGGTCGGAGCTTTAGCGCTTTAGCTCCGACATATTGCGCTCCGAAACCAAAGGGCTTCAGCCCCTGAGGAACCTGGCTGAGTGTCCCGGCGACAATTGTGAGATGGCTTCATGCACGAATGGACTCGGCGAGCCATGCGAGGTAGTCGCGCGAGCCTTTCTCAATCGGCAGCGCAATAATTTCCGGCATGTCGTAACTGTGGAGCTTCCTGATCGCGTTCTGCAATGCGACGAATCGTTTCCGCGAAGATTTTATGATCAGCAACATTTCTCTCGCAGACTCGACCTTTTCCTTCCAGCGATAGATGGAGCGCACAGGAACCTCAAGAATATTCACGCACGCCGCAAGCTTCTGTTCCACGAGCGATCGGGCAATTCGCCCAGCTTCGTTCGCCGATCCGCATGTCACCAGCACGACGATCTTGTCCGTCATGATTCGCCTCTGCCCAGGCGCCTTTACTCTTGCGACTCCCCTGCGCGCGATTCCTCTGTGCTCCCTGTGCGCGCGCCAAGATACAATAGCCGCCCGTGACCAGCCAAGCCATCCATTTCGGCACTTCCGGCTGGCGCGGCGTGATCGCCGACGATTTTAATTTTTCCGGCGTGCGCCGTGCCGCCGCGGCGATCGCCGACCACGTTTGCGCTCAGAAGAAATCTCCCACGCTGATTGTCGCTCACGACACTCGATTCTTCGCCGAAGAGTTCGCTCTGACGGCTGCGAGCGTGCTGAAAGAGCATGGATGTCGCGTCCTGCTGTGCGGCGAAGCGACGCCCACCCCCGCGGTGGCTCACGCCATAATTCATGGCAAGCTCGATGGCGGAATTAACATCACCGCCAGCCACAATCCGGCCGAATACAACGGCCTGAAATTTTCCGGCCCCGATGGCGGCCCCGCGCTGCCCGATGTGACCAAGGACATTGAAAAGCGCGCCGCTGCCATTGAAGATGATCCGATTTCGCGCCACGAAATCGTGGATGATTTCGAGCGCGTTGACCCGCGGGAGCCGTATTTCGCACAACTCAGCAAACTCGTCCGCTTCGACGTTCTCAAAAAGGCCAAGGGAACGTTCGTCTGCGATGCCGTCCACGGCTGCGGCGCAGGCTGGCTTGACCGGATTCTCGCGGTTTATGGCGTCACCGAAACTGTGATCCGCGCGAACCGTGATGTTCTCTTCGACGGCAGCGGGCCGGAGCCATCGGAAGAAAATCTCGCGCCATTGAAAAAAGCTGTGCTGGAGAAAAAGGCGCTAGCTGGTCTTGCGACCGATGGTGACGCCGATCGCTTCGGCATCCTCGATCGCGACGGCTCGTTCATATCGCCAAATCACATTCTGGGGCTGCTGTTCGACTACTTGCTCGAAACGCGTGGAAACAAGTTGGGCGCGTCGCGCAGCGTCGCCACTTCTCATTTTTTGGACGCGGTCGCGCGCCATCACGGCGTTCGGCTCTACGAAACACCGGTCGGTTTCAAATATGTCGGCCCGCTGCTGCGCGAAAATAAAATTGTAATTGGCGGCGAGGAGAGCGCGGGGTTGACAATTCGCGGACACGTGCCGGAGAAAGACGGCATACTCGCGTGCCTGCTGGTCGCCGAAATGATTGCAGCGCGCCGGGCTTCTCTTGCGGAACAGCTCCGCGATCTCTTCCGCCGCGTCGGTGGCGAATTCTGGCCCATCCGCGTCAATCTGCATCTCGGTGAAGATGTGCAGGCGCGATTGCCGGAGCGCTTGCGCCAGGAATTCAAGGAATTTGCGGGGCGCCGCGTTGCGCGCATGGATCGCGCTGACGGCTTGAAACTTATTTTCGACGACGGCTCGTGGGTGCTCATGCGGCCTTCCGGCACCGAGCCGGTCGTTCGCGTGTACGCCGAATCGGCTTCCCCGGCAGCATCCCAAAAGCTGGCGGAGGACGCGCGCCGCTGGGTGACCGGATGATGGACCAACCCTCGAACGGCCCGCGCGTGAGCTTCACTGAGCAGATGCGCGAGTTTCTTCGCCGCAACTTGAACTGGTTCCTGGTGGGCGGGCTGGCCCTGCTGCTGCTTCAGGATATTTTCGGGACGCACGGCGTGCTCGCCATGCGCCACACGCAACAACAAGCCGCGGAAATTCGCAAGGAAATCAATCAGCTCGACACTGAAAATAAAAAATTGCTCGACCGCGTGAAGGCTCTCAAGACTGATTCGGCAACAATCGAGCGGATCGCGCGCGAAGA
This sequence comes from Terriglobia bacterium, assembly GCA_041493845.1. Lineage (GTDB taxonomy): Bacteria > Acidobacteriota > Terriglobia > Acidiferrales > UBA7541 > Palsa-295. The sequence continues at coordinate 2,788 of JBGPZR010000062.1, forward strand.
GAACGGTCTCGCACGGCCCGGAGAATATATCTTCAAGACTCAGCCCCGGCGCGGCGAGGGAGCGAGCGCCACGCCGCCGCCCGGCGCGCCGCCGGCGAAGCGCTAGGTTTCGGCCGCTGGACGCGTCGCCCGGCGTAGCGACGCAAATATTTCCGCGCCCCGGCCCTTCATGCGCGTCCGCGCCAGCGAGAGCAAGACCATCGCAAGAAAAATAATCAGCAGCCCGAGTGTGGCCATCGGAATTGACTGCGCGCGCTTCGTCAGAATTGAGAAGCGCCCGTACACGAATTCAATGTGCACCCAATAAACCAGCAACGACGCCGTGCCGATCTGGACCAGCGGGCTGAAACCCACTTGCCCGAGGCCCCAGCGGCACCACGCATAGCTCGCGAACAGGATCAGGAGCAGAATGCCGACGCGCGCGAGGAAGAAGTTGGGGCTGGTGTGCCAGTAATCATAGACAGTGTAAAGTTGCACGGGCCGCGCGTCCAACCACGAAGAAAGATAGAACAGTGCTACTCCCGCGACGCCAAACAGCCCGGCCGCTTTCGCCAGATTCTTCGTCGCCCACTCGCTGAACAGCAGAAACCCAATTGCAAGGCCCGCGAAGGCGAACGCGGTCCACGGAAAAATTGGGAAGAGCCACGGCTGCGGCTTGTCATAAATATGGACGCCGTTGATGTAGGACTCGAGATACCACGGCAGCCAGCGCGGCCTCCAGGTGGTCCACAGAGACGGCGTGGCAAGCGCGATGCCGAGTGCGACTGCTGCAGCAAGAATCGTATTTGCGGCGCGAGTTCTTGTGAGGCGGCACGCGAGGCCCATGAACATCATCGACAATCCGATTACGTTCAGGACGTCCACGCGGAGCAGGTCCGTCCAGGGCGCCCAGGGCTGGCCAAGAACAAATTCCTGCACGCGAAAGAGCAGTCCGAGACCGAAAATCTCTCCCCCCCGGCGAATCGTGGTGGCCGCGATTTCATTGGGTGACGCGCCCTTGCGGCGCATCTTGTCCGTGACCAGCGCAAACGAAATGCCGGCGAGAAACAGGAACAGAGGCGCGGGGAGCGTGCCACCAAGCTGCGACCAGCGTATGAATGAAGTGCCGCGCGCGGCGCCGCCAAGCCAGGAATCGTAGCAATGTGTTTGGAACATGAGCAGGCAGGCGAGCCCGCGCATCCAGTCAATGTACGCGAGGCGTTGCTTCCCGGATTCGATCGCTGCCGCCAAGTGGCACAAGAATCGCCGAGCCGCACGCGCAAATCAAGTTTTTCTCAAAACTGGTGCTCGCGAGCAAAACCCCGTGCCGTGGGAATAGATTCGAGATCCGACCAGAGGAATTCCTCACGTTCCGATGAGGCGGAGAAAAAATAGAAGCTAGCGAACGACTCCCGAAAGCGGGCTCGACGCTGTCGCGTACAGCTTTTTCTCGATGCGGCCTGCCAGGAACGCCTTGCGGCCAGCTTCCACGGCCGCGCGCATCGCTTCAGCCATCAGGACCGTGTCTTGCGCGCCGGCGATGGCCGTGTTCATCAGCACGCCGTCGGCGCCCAGCTCCATTGCAACGGTTGCGTCGGAAGCCGTGCCCACGCCCGCATCCACGATCAACGGCACTTCGGTGATGCGTTCACGCAGGATGCGGAGGTTGGCGACATTTTGAATTCCCATCCCGGAGCCGATCGGCGCGCCGAGAGGCATCACGGCGGAAGCACCGGCGTCAATCAGCTTGCGGGCGACGATGAGGTCGTCATTCGTGTATGGCAAAACAATAAAGCCTTCCTTCACCAGGATTTTCGTCGCGCGGATAAGCTCCTCGGTTTCGGGGAAAAGTGTTTTCTCGTCGCCGATCACTTCGAGCTTCACCCATTCGGACAATCCAACTTCGCGTCCCAGGCGCGCCGTGCGGATGGCATCCTCCGCCGAATAGCATCCGGCGGTGTTGGGGAGGATGAATAGTTTCTTGCGGTCAATATAATCGAGCATGGATTCCTTTGTGCGATCGGTCAGATTCACCCGGCGCACGGCCACGGTGACCATGTCGGCGCCGGAGGCTTCATGAGCACGCGCCATCTCCTGAAAGCTGCGATATTTTCCCGTGCCCACGATCAGGCGGGAATGGAAAGCGCGTCCGGCAATCACGAGTTGGTCGGCCATGAGAATTTCTCCACGCTTATTGTACATCGCCGGGGCAGGTCCGAACATACCAGAGACAAGGAAGAGACTGGAGCCGTCCTTCTGGAAAGCGGCTACGGGATCACGCGAGATGCTGTGGGCGGGGCTCTTCGACGTCGGCGTAGAGACGAGCGATGACGTCCTGGTAGCGCTCTTCGATGATGCGGCGTTTCATCTTCATGGTGTAGGTCAGCTCGCCGTTGGCGTATGTAAAGTCCTGTTCCAGCAGAGCGAAGCGCTTGGGCTTCTCATACTGCGCGAGAGACGCAGTGAGCCGCTCAATTTCGTGCGAGAGCAGGTCGCGCACCCACGGATCATTGATCATCTGCGCGGGCGTGGAAAATTCGCGCCCGCTCTTGCGCCCTTCGGATTCGATGGCGGCAAAATTCGGCACCACCAGCACGGAAACAAACTTATGTTTGTCGCCCACCACGATGGCGTTGGAAATAAGCGGGCTGGTCTTCAGCAGGTTCTCGATCGGCGCCGGCGCAACAAATTTGCCGGCTGCTGTTTTCAGCAGCTCTTTCTTGCGATCGGTGATGATCAGATAGCCGTCTTCATCCAACCGGCCGATGTCGCCAGTGCGAAACCAGCCGTCGGGCGTGAAGACTTCGCGTGTCTCATCGGGCTTGCGATAGTAACCCTGCATCACATTCGGGCCCTTGATGAGGATTTCTCCGTCGCCGGCAATCTGCACCTGCACATTCGGGATCGGCTGGCCCACGGTGCCGACCTTGTTGTGACCGACATAGTTCGTAGAGATGACGGGCGAAGTTTCCGTGAGCCCATAGCCTTGAAACACTTCTACTCCCACGGACCAGAAGAACTCCGCAATCTCCGGCGCCAGCGGCGCGCCTCCGGACGCGAATCTCTGAGGGCGCCCACCGAGGCCCTCGCGAATTTTCGCGTAAACGATGGCGTTGGCAATGTGCCACTGAAGTCTTACACCAAGCGGCACCTTTTTTCCGAAGGCGCGCCATGGGGCGGCCTCCGCCGCAACGCGCAGCGCCCAATCAAAGATTCGGCGCTTTATTCCGTGTTCGCTGTGGCCCTTCTGAAGGATGTTGCCATATATTTTCTCGAAAAATCGGGGAACAGCCGCTGCAATCGTGGGGTGGACTTCGAGAAGGGCCTGGGGAACATCTTCGATTCGCTCTAGGTAAGCAATCGAGACCCCGGAGAAGAGATATTCATATCCAGCGATACGTTCATAAACATGGGCGAGCGGCAGGAATTCGAGTGCGACATCAGAACGAGTGAACTTTTGGATCGTGAGACCGTCCAATGCGTTCGAACTCAAATTCTCATGCGTGAGCATCACGCCTTTGGGCTCACCAGTGGTGCCGGAAGTGTAGATGATGGTGGCCAACTGCTTGGAAGTGACTTCCGCGGCGCGGCGGCGATACTCGGCTACATCCGAGTCGCCCGCACCGGCGATCAAAGTTTCGTAGCGCAGGAAATCGCCCCGAAGATCAGCAGGCGCGGCAACTGAAATTACGTGTTCAAGCCCCGGAATGCGATCGCGGGCCTCAGCGAGCTTTTTCGCCTGCGATTCTCCGGCCGTAATCACGACGCGGGCGCCGGAGTCGTTCAAAATGTATGTGAGATGATCCAGAGATTCGTTGAAATAGACCGGCACATTCACCGCGCCCAGGCCCTGAATCGCAAAGTCGGCGATGTGCCACTCGGGGCAGTTGGGCGCGAACAAGCCCACGCGGTCGCCCGGTTTGACCCCGAGTGCGGCGAGCGACTTGGCGAATCCCGCGACTCGGCGGAGCATTTCCCCCGCCGAAATGGATTCCCAGCCGCCGGGCGTCCGGTACATCTGCGCGCGCGGGTTTGCATACTGGTCCACGGCGTCGAGAAAACATTTTGTGAGCGCGGGATATTCCATCGCCATTGATTCCACTTTAGCGTATCGGGGCGGCGCCGTGCAACGCGGCGCTACAAAAGCTGTGCCAGGGTGCGATAAGATGCCGGCGGAGGCTTTCCGATGTCGAAGCTCGCCACAGAACCGGCAGCCGGATATCAGCCGCTGCGCGCCCCGCGCGGCACCATGATTTCGTGCAAGGGGTGGCAGCAGGAAGCCGCGATGCGGATGCTGATGAATAATCTGGACCCCGAGGTCGCGGAGAAGCCGGAGGATTTGATCGTCTATGGCGGGCGGGGCAAAGCGGCGCGCAACTGGAAATGCTTTCATGCCATCGTGGCCTCACTCAAATCGCTCGAGAACGACGAGACGCTGCTGGTGCAGTCCGGCAAGCCCGTAGGAATTTTTCGGACCCATCCGTATGCGCCGCGCGTACTGATCGCAAATTCGAACCTGGTGGGACATTGGAGCAATTGGAAACATTTTGATGAACTCGATCGCGCGGGGCTGATGATGTACGGCCAAATGACGGCCGGCAGCTGGATCTACATCGGCACACAGGGAATTCTTCAGGGCACATACGAAACATTTGCAGCGGCGGGGCGGAAACATTTTCACGGCGATCTTGCAGGAAAATTGATTGCGAGCGGAGGCTTGGGAGGGATGGGCGGCGCGCAGCCCCTTGCCGCCACACTCAACGGCGCTGCGTTTCTCGGGATTGACGTGGACCCCGAACGCATCAAACGGCGCGTGAAGACGGGCTATTGCGATGTGATGGTCAACAACCTGGATGAAGCTCTACGCATTCTGAAGAATGCCGTGCGCAAGCGGGAGGCAACATCCGTCGGGCTGGTCGGCAATTGCGCAGACGTGATTCCGGAACTTGCGCGCCGCGGCGTGGTCCCCGATCTGCTCACGGATCAAACAAGCGCGCACGATCCCATCGGCGGCTACATCCCACAGGGACTGGACGTGGCGCAAGCCGCGGAATTGCGGAAGGCTGACCCCGAGAGTTACCGCAAGCGTTCGCTCGAATCCATGGCGAAGCATGTGGAAGGCATGCTCGCGCTGCAGAAATTGGGTGCTGTCACGTTTGACTATGGCAACAACATCCGCACGTTCGCCTACGAGCAGGGCGTGAAGAACGCGTACGATTTCCCGGGCTTCGTGCTCGCGTATATTCGGCCGCTCTTCTGCGAAGGGCGAGGGCCATTCCGGTGGGCGGCGCTTTCCGGCGAAGCTTCTGACATCCATCGCACCGATCAGCTTGTGCTGGAGATGTTTCCGCATGATGAAATTCTCTGCCGCTGGATTCAACTGGCGCAGAAGCGCGTGCGATTCCAGGGATTGCCGGCGCGGATTTGCTGGCTCGGCTATGGCGAGCGCGACAAGTTCGGGCTGGCGCTGAATGATCTGGTGGCGCGCGGCGAATTGAAAGCGCCCATCGTGATTGGGCGCGACCATCTCGACTGCGGCTCGGTGGCTTCGCCCTTCCGCGAGACGGAGAAAATGCGCGATGGCTCAGACGCTGTGGCCGACTGGGCGCTGCTCAATGCCCTGCTGAACACGGCCAGCGGCGCGAGTTGGGTCTCGATTCACAATGGCGGCGGCGTCGGCATCGGGTATTCGCTGCACGCGGGCCAGGTGACTGTCGCCGACGGGACGAAAGAAATGGCCGCGCGGATCGAGCGGGTGTTGACGAATGATCCGGGCATCGGCGTCGCCCGCCACGTGGATGCGGGCTATCCCGAGGCGATTGATTTCGCGCGCGCATCCCGCGTAAAGATTCCGATGATTTGATTTGCAGCGGCCTGCACTGCGATTTTCGCCAAGGGGGGAACCATGATCGCGATCACGGGAGCCACGGGAAATACTGGAAGACCTGCGACGGAGGCGCTGCTGGCCAGGGGCGAGAAAGTGCGTGTGATCGGCCGCGAC
>JBGPZR010000081.1:0-7721 GCA_041493845.1 Terriglobia bacterium
AGTCTTACCCTCCAACGTGCCCAGCAGGAAATTGCCCTGCAAGGCTTGCGACCTCTGGTAGGTCGAGTTCAGCGTAGGATCGAAAGAGCCGAAGAAGAACAAGTTGTTGCGCATCCCCGGAACCGATCCGCCAATTTCCCCTGAAATATCTGCGGCGGCGTTGTGAAGCACATCGCCGACGGGATTCACCAGACCGAAGACATCGGGGTTGAGCCGCTGAGCTTCCAACTGCTGCGGCTGCCAGAAGCCGGCGACCGCCCCATGATAATCATGGCTGCCGGACTTCGTGACGATCTGGACGATGCCGCCCGTTGCTCCACCATACTGCGGCTGGAATCCGCCGGTCTTTACCTGGACTTCCTTGATGAAGCTCAGGTTGATACCGGTGCCGAGAGATCCGTACACCCGTGAGTAGAGGCCGAGTCCGCCGAATGCGGTGTCAGTGATGCTGACGCCATCGGCAACATACAAGTTCTCCAGGCCCGAACCGCCCGAAATCGACGGGTTTGCGTGCCCGGTACCGCCGCCATCCACCGCGCCGGGGGCGATGTAAAACAAGCCCGCAACACCGCGCTGGACGGGAAGCTTCGTATAAAAGTCGTCGTTGAGGTTCGTCGCCACAGCGGTGGACGTGGTGTCCACGCTGATGGCCGACGAGACAACTTCAACGGTTGAGGTGATGCTGCCAGGCTCCAACTGAATGCGGATGGCCGATACGCGCCCGACGTTGATGCCCACATCGGTTACTTCGGCTACCCGGAAGCCCTTCATCTCGACTCTCAGCTTGTACGTCGTGGGGACCAGGTCCAAATAGATAAAGGTGCCCGACCCGCTGGTCACTTGGGACTGGGAGCCCGTTGGGCCAGTCAAAGTAGTCTGCGCCCCAACGATGGCACCGCCGGTGGAGTCAACCACCGTGCCGTTCAGAGATCCCTTAGCTGCCGATTCTTGCGCCGAAACGCATGGCGCAAGGCCCACTATCACGGCCAGCATCAGAATCCCTAAAAACAACCATCTCTTGTTCATCTAGTTCGCTCCTCGCCTACTCTTAATTGGGATAATTCACTATATCCAGCGAGATCCCTCATAGAAATATGCACTTAGGACACCGCCGTATCCTGCGACAGTGCAATTGGATATCCGAACATTACGAGTTATAAGTTACTATGTTTCAGATACTTACAGAACATGAGTTCAAAATATATACAGTTCTTGGAACAAGATTGAGAGGTTATATACCAAAAATAATATCGCACGAATTTAGGCAATAAAGCAGGCTCGTAATGGACCTTCCTAGATGTGTTCTCGAAGGCAGTCGGAGCGTCTCTAGCAGGCGATGAGGGGTTCTGATGCCTTCTTCGCTGTTCCGCAGGCTGGCGTCAAGATTCGCACGAGCAGAGAAGGCGCTCCATGGCTGGCCAAGCCCGAATTTGAAGGACGGGTACTATTCCTTGGTGACGGGGGGTCGTGGTGGGGGAGTAGCTTTGACGATCTCTCTGCCCTTCTTTTCAAAGTCGTCGCCCTTTTTTGGATCGCCAATGCGCCGGTAGTAGTCGGCCAGGGTCAGGTAAATGGGGCCATTGGGAGACTTCAGCTTGATTGCTGTTTGGAGGAGGTTAATCGCATCTTGGGTCCCGCCCGTCTTGTCCAGCGCCTCAGCCAAACGAAGAATTGCCCCGTCGTCGGTGTCACCTGTAAGTGGGATTTCACGAGCCAGTTTCGCCAGGGCAGGAAACGCGCCGCGGCCGAACTCGAGATTCACAAGAGTTGTGCGGGCCTCCTCCATGCGCGGGTTCTTGTCCAGTGCGTTGCGAAACCATTGAGTGGCGCTATCTTTGTCTTGGAAAGCGAGATAGCAGAGACCGCGCTGATAATCCGCGGTTCCGTTGCGGACATCCTTGGCAATCCCCTCGCCGTCGAAAACGTCCCAGTCCGGGCTGCTGGGTGGGTCTGACATCAGGCGGAACGTCATAGTTCCTGATGCCTTTTGTTTGCCCTCAGGAGTGTTCAGCGACATGGTCAGCAAATAGTTACCGTGAGGCCAATCGCCGAGGGGGATTTTCTTGCCTGTCAGCATGACACCTGTGGGATCGAACTGCGACCTCGAGACCTGGTCGGTCAACACTTTCGCTTCCCCAACAGCTCCAGGGCGACCAAAGGCATAGTGGGCCTCCAGGTCACCGCCGCCCGGTTTGAAGAGCTCGTTACGGCCGGCCCAAATCTGATAGAAAAATTGGAGACTTGCAGCAGGGCTCAGGTTGAGCTCGCGCGCTAGAGCGGGAGAGAATTTGAGGCCGGCTACGCTGAAAGGCACCATCCCGGAGAGGTCGGGATTGATATCCTGGACCGAATTAAATGGGACCATGGGAGTGGCAACAAGGCCCGTCGAAGGAATGTCAGGCACCACCACGTTCAACTCGCCTTGATGCGCGACCGTAGTTACCCAATTGGTGAGGAGAAACTTCAAATGATACTTGCCGGCGGGCAGCGGCAGCCAGCCTTCATAACCGAACAACTTGGTCTTAACTTGATCGACTTCTTCAGGCTTGACAGTATGTTTGAGCGAACGCTCTTGAGTGAAGATCAGCTTGTCGTCCGGACCAAAAACCTGAACGCGGCATTCCACGGAAAAGTAATAGACCCCATCGGCGCCCTTGCCCAGCGCAAAATCTTCTGGCTTTCTAAGTCTAAGTAAATAGTGGACTTTTACGTTTCCGTCCGCGTCACGCAGCGGCGCGGCCAGAATCCCCAGTGTTTCGCCCCCGACCAGGAGTCGGGAGGTGACGGACATGAGGGCGGCTTTCCTCTGGAGGGCTTGCACGTTGAATGGACTGTTCGCCAAATCGTGAATCACGGACATCATCACATCGGATTGCATGCTCGGGCGGGGGTTCTTCATGTCGACCGGTTCGTCGGGGAGCAGCGTCAGGGTTGTGTGCGCTACTTCTTCGCCAGCGTCTCGTTGGATCAGAGCGAGCGCGTTCAGTTCTGTCATCCCCCGCTCGGTAATCAGCTCTTGCGGACCGTGGAAATATGGACTGTAGGTGACGTAGTCGCCGAAGCTGTCCTTCTTGTAAAAGACGACGTAGAAGAAGGGCGGGAGGGCAGGACTGACCGTTTCATAAAACCAGATCTGCATCGGGCGCACACGATCCAAGCCCTGGTAGTTGGCCATCTGCTTCGGCGGTCCGAGGACGATATAGAGGCGGCCTCGCTCGCTGGCCCACCCTGGAATGCGCTTCCCGGTCCCGAAGTGGTCATCAGCATATGCCAGGCGCTTGTAGTGCTCTTCCTTGTAGGTGTTGATTGGCGAACTGGGATCGGGATTGCGGATAGCCCAGAAATAATCTATGAATTTGTCCCGCTCCGCATCGGTCCTCAACTTGAGAAAATCGGACTTCTCGCCCCTGGTGATAATGTAGGCGGCGTCTCGATCCAACCACTCCTTGTAATGCGGCGGGAGCTTGTTGTCTTTATCCTTTGCAGGCATGAACGTGGGCGCGAGACTCAGGGCAAGGGCCACTGCGAGAGCCGAACTCACAAAACGGCTTAGAGGGCGCAACATCGTGCTCCTTGAAATTCGTCCCAAGATTTCATACCCATTCTGGCCGATCTTTGCGTCGGGGCGCCTGCATCGCCTGCTCTTCACGCCCAGTCCATTCCCCCCGAAGGAAACTGGGGAACAGAATATCAGCCAGGGAAGCACTAGCCTCCGACACCGCAACGCAGCAGACGGCCCGCTTGAATGGAACTCCCCACACTCTTCCCAGATTCGCATTTCGATTCTAGCGTTGCCCCACCAGACCGTCAAGTTGAGCGCTGCTGCATGCCAAATCAAAATTCTCGGAAGAATTCCTGGTGTTGCTGCCTGAAGAACCTGAACTCACGAGCGAACATCCGTCTTCAATTGGGTTAGGCTGGCATGTTAACCTTCGCTTTTTGAGCTGGGCCCGGGTGGCGGAATGGCATACGCGGGGGACTTAAAATCCCCTGTCCCTAACGGGACGTGTGGGTTCGACCCCCACCCCGGGCACTCTGTGTTCAGATAGATTTTGGCGTGACGTGAGGGTTTCCCTCGGCGCGCTTGCTCGGAACAGGCTTTCCCGGCCACGGGCACTTCGCGCCATCAAAGAGCAGCCGCATCGGACGCCTTCGGCGGCTATGATCCTGAATCGAAAAATGGGGCGAAAAAACAAGATCTACTCCACCGTGGATGCGGTCGTGGCAGATATTCCCGACGGCGCGACCATCATGTTCGGCGGCTTCGGCGGCGCCGGATTTCCGAACAATCTGATTCAGGGACTCGCACGGCAGGGCGCGCGGAACCTAAAAGTGATCAGCAACAACTGCGGGACGGGCGATGGCGAGCTGGGCATCCTCTTCAAGAATCACCAGGTGACCCGGGTGGTGGCAGCGTTCCCCGGCCCTGGCGCAAAGCATTTTCAGGAGCAATTGGACGCGGGGAAGATCGAGCTGGAACTGGTGCCGCAGGGAATTCTTTGCGAGCGCATGCGCGCTTACGGAGCAGGAATCCCGGCGTTCTATTCTCCCGTCGGCGTCGGCACGGAAGTTGCGCGGGGGAAGGAAGAACGCCTGATCCGCGGCAAGAGGTACATTCTCGAGGACGCCCTCGGAGCGGATTGCGCCTTCATCAAAGCCTACCGGGCGGATCGCCTGGGAAATTTGATTTATCGCAAAGCAGCGCGGAATTTCAATCCCATCATGGCTACTGCGGCGAAACTGACTATCGTGGAAGTGGATGAGATTGTCGAAGTTGGTGAGCTCGATCCGGAGGCGATTGTGACGCCTTCCATTTTCGTGGATCGTATCGTGCAGGCAAAGGGCCTCCGCTTTGTCTAAACTGCGGCTCACACGCGAGCAGATTGCCCAGCGGGCGGCGCTGGAATTGCCCGACGGCGCTATTGTCAACCTCGGCTGGGGGATTCCCAACCTGATCGCCGCTTACGTGCCGCCGGAAATCACTGTTTATTTCCACAGCGAAAATGGAATCCTGGGGATGGGCCCGCGCGCCGCGGCCGGAGAAGAAGATTTCGATCTGGTGGACGCGATGAAAATTCCCGTGACGGTGATCCCCGGCGCGGCGTTTTTCTCGCAGGTGGACGCCCATGTGATGACGCGCGGGGGCCACCTCGACATTTGCATCCTCGGCGGACTGCAAGTGTCCGAGAAGGGCGATCTCGCGAACTGGCGCGTTCCCGGAGCGAAAGGCGCCGGTGGAATCGGCGGCGCGATGGATATTTCCGTCGGGGCGCAGCGGCTGATCGTCGCCATGGAGCACAATGCGAAAGATGGCTCGCCGAAAATTGTGAACACCTGCACCTATCCGCTCACGGCCGTCCAGTGCGTAAACACGATCATCACCGATCTGGCGGTCATTGATGTGACGCCGGAGGGGTTGCTGCTGCGCGAAATTGCGCCCGGCATAGCGCCCGAGGAAGTGCAGAAATATACCGAGCCAAAATTGCGTTATGCCGGCAAGGTGCCGGAGATGCGCCTGAGCAAGCTCTAAGGTAAGCGTGTGCGTTTTACGCGCCCGGCGCTTTCCGTTGTATTATTCCGAGCGATGGACACCGACTCCAAACCGCAGAAGCGTCCCATCACCTACTGGATTGGTGAAGGCGGGGGATGGTTGCTGCGCCACGTGGTGAGCGGCCTGGCGGCCACGGGAATCACGCCCAACATGTTCACGTTTCTTGGCCTGGCCGTGAATTCCTGGGCCGCGGCGATGTTTGCGCTAGGGAGATTCCGCCAGGCGGCCGCCATCCTGTTTCTCGCCGGCTTCCTCGATATGGCCGATGGCCAGGTGGCTCGCCGTGTGGGACGGGTCACCGCTTTCGGTGCGTTTCTCGATTCGACTCTCGATCGCTACTCGGATCTCGCTTTGTACATGGGCCTGGTCGTTTACTACACGCTGAGCGGCCGATCGTTCTACATGATGCTCGCGGCCGTGGCGATGGCCAGCTCGTTCATGGTCAGCTATTCACGTGCGCGCGCGGAATCGGTGATCCCGTCCTGCAAAGTGGGATTCATGGAGCGCCCCGAGCGGCTGGTGCTATTGATCATGGGCGGCGCATTCAACCGCATGGCGCAAGTTCTCTGGGTGATCGCAGCGATCTCCACGCTCACGGTGATTCATCGCGTGGCCTACACCTGGCAGGAATTGCGCGCCGGCCGGACGTTGCCCGACGCCCGAGGCGCTCAGACGTCTTGAGGTTTGGCAGCACCCAGTGATTCTTCCACCGGCGCGGCGACAATCTCCTGCACGCGCTGGCGCAATGCATCCACTTCTCCCCGGGATATCTGCGTCGTATCAATCGTGTCGTGCAGGTACACGGTGATTTTTCCCGGATAGAGCATCCAATTGCCCGTCTGGAAGAATTGATACGAGCCCACCACACTGACCGGAACAATCGGCGTGCCGAATTTCTGCGCAATGTTGAAGATGCCTTTCTTGAATTCTTGAATGTGGCCATCGCGTGTGCGGGAGCCTTCCGGAAAGGCGAGGAGGCTGATGCCGGAATCGAGTGCGGCCTTGCCGCGCTGGGTCATGATTTCGAGTCCCGCGCGGCTCGGATTGTCCGGTACCGGAATATTGCCAAAACGTCCCATCATCCAGCCGTATACCGGAATCTTGAAATGAGATTCGAGTTCGAAACCGCGCAGGAACTGGGGAATGGCCGAATAGAGCACGAAGGGATCAAAAATGTTCACATGATTCGAAACAAAGATGCTCGTTTTTTCGTGATCAAACCGGGGCGAACGCTTCACTTCGAATTTCATACCGGCCAGGCGGAGGATATTGCGGAAAAAGAAGCGCTGCGGCCAGTCGTGCTTGCGCGGGTCAATGAATATCGCGAGGCAGATGAGGAATGTGCAGACCACGGCGAAATGAATCCCACTGATGGTCCAGAGAACCAACGAGCGGGTGGCGAGGTAGGCCTTCTTCATACCGCCACGTCCAGCGCCGCGGGCAATATCTCGAGCGACCGGCAATCCAGGCGGAGAATTTCGCCGTCCACCAGCACATTCACGGGCCCGCCGAGATTGAAATCAATTCGCTTTGCTCCGGCGCGGGACGCCCGCGGGTGCTCGATATGCGTCCCGGTGAAGAGGCTGGGGAGATTCCACAGCAAGCCGAGCCGGCCAATCGGGCCCCAGCGAACGTATTCGATCCAGCCGTCGGTCGGATCGGCCTTGGGCGCGATCATCATTTTCCCGCCAGTGAATTTGCTGTTGCTGAAGCTGAGAAAAAGAGCGCGGCGGCGATCCCACTCGGGGGCGCCATCCAGACGGTGCGGAAACGCGAGATGTTCCAGGCGCGCGAGACGCGTGAACACGCCGAGAATGTACCCCAACTCGCCCCAGCGCTTGAAGCGCCGGTTCGCCAACTCTCCCACGTCCGCGGGGAACCCGAGGCTCACCAGGTTCAATAAGTAAATTTCACCTTCGGCGTGACGCAGGCGAATCACGTCGCACGTTCGCCGCGTTCCGTTTCTCAGCGCTTCCATCGTGTGTTCCACGCCGCGTGAGGTGAAATCTTTCAGGAAGGAATTTCCAGTTCCAAGCGGCAAGAATCCGAGCGTGGGGCGGCCGCCGGAGACTGCTTCCGGGAACAGGCCGTTCAGGATTTCGTAGGACGTGCCGTCTCCTCCAACCGCAAGAAAATTCCGGAAGCCCTGCCCATATGCGGCGCGAACCAG
>JBGPZR010000160.1:0-5577 GCA_041493845.1 Terriglobia bacterium
CGAAGTGCAAGCCGCCTGCTTCGGCCTGCTCCTGACGCTCGTCCTTGTCGCGCGAAAAATCAATGGCGCGATCCTTCTCGGAATCCTCGGCACCACCGCGCTCGGAATTCTTCGCGGCTTGGCCCATTGGCCCGCAGCGCTCGTCTCGCTGCCGCATCCCTCGGCGACTCTGCTGCAGCTCGATCTGCGCGGAGCTGTGCACCTCGGTCTGCTGGAAATCATTTTCGCGTTCCTGTTCGTGGATCTATTCGACAACGTTGGCACGCTCGTCGGCGTGTGCGAGCAGGGCGGCTTCGTGAAAGACGGCAAAATCCCCCGCGTCGGCCGCGTGCTGCTGGCGGACGCAGTCGGAACGGTCTTCGGCTCGCTTACCGGCACCTCCACGGTCACGAGCTACATCGAGAGTGCGGCAGGGGTGGCCGCTGGAGCGCGCACGGGCCTTGCCAACGTCGCCGTCGCCGCACTTTTCCTCGTGGCTGTATTTTTCTCCCCCGTGGCCGCCGCCATTCCCGGATTCGCCACCGCGCCGGCTCTGATTCTTGTCGGCGCGCTGATGACGCAATCGATCGCGCACGTAAATTGGTCCGACTTCACCGACGCTTTCCCCGCGTTCGTCACCCTGCTGGCCACGCCGCTCACCTTCAGCATCGCCACCGGCCTGAGCCTCGGCCTGATTTCCTACACAGTGGTGAAAGTCGCCGCCGGAAAATACCGCGAGGTCAGCCCGCTTCTCTGGATTCTGACCACGCTGTTCATCCTGCGGTATGTCTATCTGGCGGTAGGCTGAGAGAGGAAATTCTCGATTTCCGCTTGCCCGAGCTGCAGCAAAGAATTCAGCAGTTTCTCTTTCGACTCGGCGCGTCCCAAGCGGCTTATTTCAATCCTTCCACAACGTAGAGATCCGAGAGGGTGCGGCTATAGGAATACACATAGGACTTCATGTCGGGCGTAACCCGGACACCTCCCATTGCATCCACCCCGGCGGGATCTGCGGGCACAATCCGTTTCCACTCCGTCCGCTTCCCGGTGGCAAGGTCCACTCGGGTGATTACACACGGCAACCCTGCAACATTATGAACGAAGAACGAACGTCCGTCTTCGCTCCACCCGTCAATGCCCTCGCTGGGTTCGATGCCGGGAACAGGTCGAGGCTCGCCTCCTTCCACCGGGAAAAACCAGCGCTTCCCATCCGGGCCGGCGCCCACCACAAATTTCCCGTCCGGAGAGACAATCACGTTTAGCGTTCCTCCCCCTTCGGGCGAAATTGCTGTCGGTTTTCCGCCCTCCAGATCCTGTACGTAGATCCGAATGGCGTGTCCCGGTTCGCTCCCCGAAAAAATCACTCGCTTTCCATCGGGAGACCAGGTGGCGGCATTGTGATCGATGGCATCATTCGTGACGGCCCGTGGCTCTCCTGCTTTAGTGGGAAGGAGGAAAAGTTGCTCTGGAGGAGTATGCGTGAGAGCAAGGACCCATTTCCCATCCGGCGACAGTCCTTGTGGGTTCCCGTCGCCCAAGCGGATGGCGGGCGAACCATCCGTTCCTCGAATGTAAATTCCGTAAGTCGCGCCACCTGCCTCCCCCACTTCGGCGAAAAGCAGCGTCTTACCGTCGCGAGAGAGGTCCGCCCCTAGAGAATAGTCAAACCAGGACAACTCCCGGTCCTGGAGATCTCCAGCGATGTGCGCCTTGATCTCCTGGCGATTGGCGTCGCGCTTCATCAACACCCGTCCATCACGAGCCACATCGAGGAGTGTAAGCGTTCCCGGGACCCGAGCCAGGAGCCTCTCTCGTCCAGACAAATTTGCCAAATAAAGCGCCCGGGACAGTCCGGTGTGCGTTGCCGTGAACCATACCTCTTCCCCGCTGGGAGACCACGCGAGGCCCTCGGCGCTAATCCAAACGCTCGATAGTGTTTTGCGAGTTCCTGTCAAATCCACCACTGCAACTGCACCTCCATCGTCTCCCACCACCGGATGGTCGAGGAACGCGATCCGGTCGCCGCTCGGCGAAATGTGAGGATCGCCAATCCATCCCGCTGTCTTGTAGAGGACCTTGCCGATCGGAAACTCCAGTTGGCGGAACCCGCTCTGAGCGCGGACGATCGCGAGATTGGAACCGTCGCCTGACCAATCAGCCCAATTGACCGAGTCGAGGACTTCTCGGGGAGCTCCGCCCGCGAGCGGCATCCGCGCGAGCGTGCCGAATTGCTGAAAGAGTCCGACTCGGCTTTGCAGCAATACAGCTAGTTCCCCTGTCGGGGAAATGCCAAGCAATTGTGTCCCGGCATGACCTAAAGACGCAGATTCAGGGCTGCCCGACCGAGTGGAGAAGATTTCAACCGGGGTTCCCTCCCATGCGGCACCGTAATAAATCGTTTGACGATCCGGCCCGAAACGTGCGGAGTACACCGTCCCTCGGCGAAACGTCACCTGATGATAGTTTGGCTGCGAAACTTCACCTCGGTGCATACCGACGAGAAGCCCTGCTACGAGCCCTGCCGCCAGCGCAACCCCACCGGCGATCGCGACCGCCGTCCAGCTACGTTTGGCGGAAGCGGCTGACGCGCGCGGGACTGTCGGCCCAGTTTCCGGGGAGCTCGATCGGATCGCCGACCGGCTTGATTCCGTCTCCCGCTTCAACCGCTTCAAATCCGCGCGCAGCTCCGCCGCCGTCTGGCAGCGCATCTCGCGGTCTTTCTCAAGAGTCTTGGCAAGAATGATTTCGAATTCCGCCGGCAGGTCAGGATTCACCCGCGACGGTGGCGCCGGAACGCGGTTTAGAATGGATTCCGAAATTACTCCGGACGTATTTCCAGTAAATGCCTGCCGCCCGGTGGCCATTTCATAGAGAACCGCGCCGAAGCTGAAAAGGTCCGACCGCGCGTCCAATTCTTCGCCCCGCACTTGCTCCGGCGACATGTATGCCACGGTTCCCACCGCTGTGCCAGGACTAGTCAAGAGTTGCTCCGCCGCCACCGTCGGCAGTGCGGAACTCCCCGCACCCACACCCACGCGCTCGGGTGCCAGCTTGGCAAGGCCAAAATCAAGCACCTTGGCTTGGAGTCGCCGGGTCACGAATATATTCGCAGGCTTGATGTCGCGGTGGATGATGCCTTTCGCATGGGCAGCCTCGAGCGCATCGGCAATTTGGATTCCCAGGTCCACCACCTGGTCAAAGCTGAGCGGCTTGTCGGTGATCCGGTGTTTGAGAGTTTGCCCCTCAAGCATCTCCATGGCGATGAATGGCACCTGTTCCCCATCCACACCCGCCATATCAATCTCATAGATCGTACAGATGTTTGGATGGTTCAGCGCCGATGCGGCCCGCGCCTCACGCTGGAATCGTTCCAGCGCTGCGGGGTCTTTCGAAAATCCTTCGGGCAGGAACTTCAGTGCCACCATGCGGCCGAGTTTTGTGTCCTCGGCCTTGTAAACCACACCCATGCCTCCGCCGCCGAGTTTTTCAAGGATGGTGTAGTGCGAGACGGTTTTACCGATCATGAGGAATGGTAGGAGTGCCGGGCCGGGAGGTTAGCCCGCGCCCCGGCGTAAGTCAAGGCACACTCGCGGGACTTGAGGAGTCCTTTGAGGCTAGTGCGCTGCGCTCGACTTGGCGCCGAAAACGCGGCCAAAAATCGCGTCCACAGCGCGCAACTGGCGCTTGAGCTCAAACGTACGAGCGAGGGCCTTTTCATCGAGAAATTTGCGGATATTCGCGTCCGCCGATACGCGATTGCGGAAACTCGACTCCGTCTCCCATGCCGCCATAGCGTGCGCCTGGACCCACTTGTATGCGTCTTCGCGCGGCGCTCCGTGTTCCACCAGGTCTTGCAAAAGCTGACCCGAGAAAACGAGCCCCTTTGTCGCATCGAGGTTGCGCTGCATGCGTTCGGGAAACACTTTCATGTTGGCAACAATCTCCGTCATGCGATGCAGCATGTAATCAACCAGGATCGTCGAATCGGGCAGGATGATGCGCTCAACCGAGCTGTGCGAAATATCACGCTCGTGCCACAAGGCGATATTCTCCATGGCGGCCAGCGAGTTCGTCCGCATCACTCGCGCCAGGCCGCAAATCTGCTCGCTCCCCACCGGATTGCGCTTGTGCGGCATCGCGGAGCTGCCGCGCTGTTCGCCGCCAAATGGCTCTTCCACTTCACGCACCTCGGTGCGCTGCAAATGTCGAATCTCTTGTGCCACGCGCTCAAGCGATGCAGCCAGGATTCCCAGCATCGAGAGATACTGCGCATGGCGGTCGCGCTCGATCACCTGCGACGTAACCGGCGCGGTCGCCAGCCCCAGCCGCCGGCAAATTTTCTCCTCGATTTCCGGACCGAGATGCGCGCAGGTGCCTACAGCACCGGATATTTTCCCCACCGCCATCTGCTGCGCCGCTGCCTGGAACCGCGCGAGATCGCGGCGGTTCTCGGAAAACCAGTTCGCCACCTTCAATCCAAAAGTGATCGGCTCCGCGTGCACGCCATGCGTGCGCCCAATCTGCGGCGTATCCTTGAACTCCCACGCCCGCCGCTCGAGCACCGCGCCGAATCGCTCGATTTCTTTCTCGATCAGTTGCGACGCTTCGCGCACCAGCAGCGCCTGCGCCGTGTCCACCACGTCATTTGAAGTCAGGCCATAGTGCAACCACCGCGCCGCCTCGGGATCGCCCACCGATTCCTGCACGGTGATCGTGAATGCGATCACGTCGTGCCGCACTTTTGCTTCCAGCTCGTTGATGCGCGCTACGTCCACGCGCGCCCGCTCGCGCAGCTTCCGCGCGGCCTCGCGCGGCACGATGCCCGCTTCCGCGAGCGTCTCCGCCGCAGCCAGCTCCACTTCGAGCCACTTCTGGAATTTATTTTCTTCGCTCCAGACGCGGCCCATCTCCGCCCGCGTATATCGTGCGATCAAGCGCAACTCCCTCGGCCTGCCCGCGCCGCGGCCCCATCCATCGCCGCACACGAACACTTTCCACGCGCAACAGGCCTGTTGATTTCTCGCAAACGGCGGGGAAACTCCCTGCCCCATGATACCCGAAATCTGGTCCGGGCGTCGCCGTGAATCCGGGAAATTCCTCTGCCTGTGAGGAATCGCGGTGAGCGGAAAACTACAGGTCGAACGGGCCCAGCGGCGTTCGCTGCGAGGCTATATGCAGCATTCCGCGGAACGAGAATTCTCCAGGACGGCGGTTTAACGCCTCCTCGGCAGAAATGCGGGCTACATCTGGATTGTTGTTCTGCTCGGAGAGATGCGCGAGAACCAGATGTTGTGCGCGCCCGTCGAACACTTCCGCATCCGCAAGAAATTCGCTCACGATGGTGTTCGACAAATGTCCCGTCCGGCTCATCACGCGCTGCTTGATGTACCATGGATACGGGCCCATTTTTAGCATCTCGAGATCGTGGTTCGATTCCAGAATCAGAAAATCGGCATCGCGCAGGTGCTGCTTCACCAGTTCCGGAAGGTATCCGAGGTCGGTGACGATCGCGACTTTCGTGCCGTTCGCGCGGAAGGCATAGCCAACCGGGTCCGCGGCGTCGTGCGGGATGGTAAAGGGCGTGATTTCGATGTCGCC
>JBGPZR010000281.1:0-3802 GCA_041493845.1 Terriglobia bacterium
GAGTTCGGCAATGTGCGCGCGCTCGACGGTGTTTCATTCAAGGTGGAGGAAGGCGAGTGGATCGCCATCATGGGGCCTTCCGGCTCGGGGAAGACGACGCTCATCAATATCCTCGGCGGGCTCGACACGTCGACCGGCGGGCAGGCCGTGGTGGACGGCACGGACGTGGCACGGTTGAATGAAGCGGGGCTGACGCGGTATCGCGCCGAGAAAATTGGGTTCATCTTCCAGCAGTTCCATCTGGTGCCGTACCTGACGGCGCTCGAAAACGTGATGCTGGCGCAGTATTTTCACAGCACCACGGATGAAACTGAGGCGCTGCAGGCTCTGGAGCGCGTGGGACTTCAGGATCGCGTCACGCACCTGCCGGCGCAACTTTCGGGCGGCGAGCAGCAGCGAGTGGCCGTGGCGCGCGCCTTAATCAACCATCCGAAGCTAGTTCTGGCAGACGAGCCGACCGGAAACCTGGACGAAGCGAATCAGGAAACAGTGATCCAGCTTCTCCGCGAATTGCACAACGAGGGCCACACGATTTTGATGGTCACTCATGATCCAGCCCTTGGCTGCCTGGCGGATCGCCGGATCGAGCTGGCGCACGGGCGCCTGGCACACACGGCGAAAGCCGGACAAAGATGTTGATCGCGCCGAATCAGCACACCTAAACGCCCTCCGAGCCCTCTGTGTTTAGCGGAGAGAGGCAAAGTGCGCCGTCTGTTAGAATGGAAGTGCGATGCCCATACCGATGGATGTGCGGAAGAAACCAATGGATGTGAAGGTGCACGTGACGACGGGCGAGGGCGTCGAGGTCACCTGGTCGGATGGGCACCTGAGCCGCTACCCGTTTCACTACCTGCGCGATCTTTGTCCCTGCGCGCTGTGCAACGATGAGCGCGAGAAGAACGCGCGGGTGGGATCTTCTACCGGGGGAGCGGTGCTGCCGATGTTTAAGCCACGCGTGACGGCGAAGGGCGCAAACGCCGTGGGTAATTACGCGATTCAGATTCAGTTTTCGGATGGCCACGCGACGGGAATTTACAGCTACGAGCATCTGCGCGAGATTTGCCCGTGCGAGGCCTGCAGCCGGGATTTTCGCTCGGCAACGAAAGAAACCTCAGCGTAGATTCGATGTTCCGAGTGCCCCAGTCTGTGCTGCTGCGTGCCGCAGCCTCACGCTGACTCAGCGTGAAATGTATGCATCACCCATCAGGACTACTCCAAACAAACTCCTCCCCACCTTTTCCTCAGCGCCTGCGGCGCAAAGGAAATCTCCCGTGAAGAAGCCTCAACGTCCCGTAGACGCGGCCTTGGCTTGATCCGCGCGAACGACAGGCACGTCCACCACATGTTCGGCAAGGAACCAGACTTGCAGCTCGTTTGTGCGAATCACGTCGCTGACCAACAAGTCATTTGTGCCGTCATCGCCGGCCTCAGCAGCCTGCCGAGCCATGGTGCGCGCCTCTTGCAGCAGGATTTCGTGCGCCTCGAGGAGGCGGGAAATCTGAACGGGCGCTTCTTCGCGGCCGCGCGGAGGGCGCGGGATGATGGTTGTCTCGGCAATATCAGCAGCCATGGCCAGGCTGACGGCGCCAAGGCTTTGAATGCGCTCTGCGATGGTGTCCACCAGCTCGTCCTGCTCGCCGTGATGTTTATCGAAGAGCAGATGGAGCTGATAAAACGTAGGACCTGTCACCTGCCAGTGGTGTTTCTTGTAGAGATCGCGAATGGTGATGGTGTCTGCGAGAATCTGGTTCAGATTCTCTGCGCTTGCCGCACACACCGCTTCGTCGAGAGCGATGGGCAGCTTTGCAATCTTGCCATAGGGTTGAATTTCCCTGGCGTGCTGGTGCACGAGTGGTTTAGCCCGCTCTGCGCCTTCTTCAAGCTGGGAGTAATTGGCAGTACGCTTGTTGCTCTTCGCAGCCATTTGGTGTCTCCTCCTGGGTGATTTGGCCTAGACCTAGCGTAGAAATCATACGCCTGTTTAGTTTTGATGTTCTAGGTGGCCGCTTGGTCGCATCGGGACGAGTACAGTCAGTTGACATCCGTATGCGCGTATGGAACGCTGGTTTTCCCGGCGACTGCGACAACTCCTGAGCCGTCGCACTTGGTTGGCAGAGAAAGTCTCGAAGGAGAAAAACGATGGAGCTCACTCGTGAGCGCGTTTACGACGCACTGCGCCAGTGCTACGACCCGGAAATTCCCATCAACATAGTGGATCTCGGCTTGATCTACGACGTACAACATGACAACGCCGGGAACGTGGCCGTCAAAATGACGCTCACCACGCAAGGCTGCCCTTCCGCTCTGGCCATTCCTGAGCAAGTGAAGCAGCGAGTGGCCGCCATCGAAGAAGTGCGCGACATCAATGTGGAGATTGTCTGGGAGCCTGCCTGGAATCCGAGCATGATCAGCGCCGATGGGCGGAAGGCGCTCGGCCTCGACGTTTAGAGGCTCAAAAAAAACGCGACGAACCTTTCGATCCGCCGCGTCTTGACCACTGATTCCGTATCGGCTGCCCGGCTGCGCCGCGCAAGCAATTGTCGCGCTAGGCTTTCTTCTTGTACCAATCTGCGTTGATGGGCGTGAAGTTGGCCCACTTCTCGGGCAGGTCTTCCAGCGCAAAAATGGCGGTCACCGGACAGACCGGAACACACGCACCACAATCAATGCACTCATCGGGGCTGATATAGAGCTGCTTTTCGGCTTCGAAAGCCGCCTCGTCTTTCCGCGGGTGGATGCAATCCACCGGGCACACGTCCACGCAGGCGGTATCTTTCGTTCCGATGCACGGCTCAGCAATTACGTAAGCCATTTGGCCTCCTCCTGGAATAATGACTGCGGCGCAGTGGTCTGCATAACAAACCACTCAACGATTTTGAAACAATTTTTATATCACCAAACCTGCTTAGGGTACAAGCGAGTGTCATCAATCATTCTGAACGAGAACAGCCTGCCCCGCAACTGCCATGATACGCGGGCTGAGTTGCTGCATGTGCGGCCAACCGCTAGAATGGTGGTTCGAGGAGCACGCCATTGAATCTGCGACGCTTTCGGATGTGGCTCGGCCTTGCAATCAGCTTGCTCATTTTGCCCGCGGCTAATTCGTCGGCGCGGCCGCAAGGAGCCACCGGAAAGTCTGCGCCCAGCGCTGGGAAAGGCGCGCCCTCCGCCGATCTCCCGTTGATTGACCTCGCCGGTTACAACCAGGTACTTGCGAAATATAAGGGCAAACCGGTCCTGGTTACATTCTGGGCCACCTGGTGTGAACCTTGCCGCGATGAATATCCGATGATTGTTGAGCTTGAGAAGCAATATTCCTCGCAGGGCTTGACAGTCTTCGGCGTGGACATGGACGATACCGCGGAAATGAATCTCGTTCGCCGCTTCCTGGCCCGCAACCAGCCCCGATTCCCGAATTACCGGCAGAAGCCAGGGATTGATTTGGACGCGTTTTATCGCGGCGTGAATCCGGCGTGGACCGGCTCGATGCCGGAGACGGTTTTCTATGGGCGCGACGGCCGCATCGCGGGACATTTTATTGGTGAGCAGCCGCGAGCGAGCTTTGAACAAGCGATTCGCTCAATCCTGGCAGTTTCTGGGGCGCCGAAAGCAGGAAGGTAGCTCGGCAGCGCGGGATCGTCTTCAAATTTGCGGCCTGACAATTTCGATGCATTCCTCCGGAGGCTTTCCTCATGCTTCATACCCGTGGAAACAAGCTGACTTGGCTCGGGCATTCCGCGTTTCGCATCACCACGCCGAGCGGCAGTGTCATCCTGATAGATCCTTGGGTGCTGTCGAACCC
>JBGPZR010000090.1:0-7550 GCA_041493845.1 Terriglobia bacterium
ATGCTGAATCCGGCGCGGAATCCGTATCGCCGCGAGACTCTCGATATCGGCGTACATGCGCCGATGATGCGCGCGCTGCAACACGCGAACTTCACCTTTGCCAAGAAAATCAGCCACACCGCGGACAGCCAAGACCAGCGGCATCGCATGGTTCCCGGCTCGCGGCCGCTGCTGACGCTGGCAGACACGCGCGCGCCCGACTACGTGATGCCCATGCTGATCCGCGAAAATCCTGAGGCGATGGAGATTTATCAGCGCGCGATGGAAGAGGCGTGGGCTGCCAAGAATGAATTGCTCGATCGTGGCGTGCCGCGTGAATTTGCGCTGTACCTGCTGCCAAATGCAAAAGCGATTCGCCTGGTGGAGTCCGGCTCGCTGCTGCACCTGCTGCACAAATGGACGATGCGCACCTGCTTCAACGCGCAGGAAGAGATTTACCAGTCGTCCATCGAAGAAGTGGAGCAGGTGCGCGCGGCGTTTCCGGAGCTCGGGCGCTACATCGGGCCGCCGTGCTTCCTTCGCGCGGGCATCTCGACACCTATCTGTACGGAAGGCTCGCACTTCTGCGGCGTGAAAGTGTGGGTGGATTTCCCAAACATTCAGCGCCGCATATGACGCGCCGCGGCAGCCTGATCTATTACTTCACCGCATGGATTCTCGGTTGTTTTTTCATGAGTCTCGCCGTGTGGACCAAAGATGTGTGGGGAGCGGCGCGGCTGTCGTCGGGATTGCACGAAGCTGCTGTTGGGCTGCTTGGATTTTATTTTTATGGCCTCGTGTTTGGTGGATTAGCGGTTTTAGGCGGAGCGTTTCTGCTGCGACGAATCATGATCCTGCTGAAGTGCAAGACTCCCCTTCATTGGGCAGTCGCGGCGGCGATTCTGGCCCCGATGTTGACCGGGGGCCTGGGAATTTGGGGAACGCATTTGGACGCAGGACAAGGCGCGGAACCGATGTTAATTTATTTCCTGGTCTTCGGTCCGAAGACGGTGCTGGAAGCGGGATGGTGGCTAGCGATCCCGGCGGGCGCAGCGACGGGCTATTTTCTAGGCCGGGTCCAGCGCGCGTTCGACCCGGCGCAGCGTGCCGATGCAGGCATGAATCCAGCTAGCGCGTGAGGATGCGGGTCACGGTGGGAGAGATGAGTTCGTAGCGGATGCCGCGCCAGCGGATGCGCCTGGAAAACAGCGAGGAAATAAAATTCCAGGAAAATAGAAACGGGACCACCGGCGCGAGCGCAAACCACACCCATCCCCATTCGTGCAGTTTGGCTTTCCACTCCGGCAGCACTTCAGACACGGCGATCGTGCGCATGGCTCCCTTCATGGCTGCGAGCAACGGAACTGCCATGGCCATGAGGACCAGTTGACCCCAGGGATCGCCCTCGACCATGGTGGCGATGATGAAGACACCCGCAAAAATCATAGTGAGCGAATAGCTCAAGTGCGCGATCGCGCCCATCAGCCAGCGGCGTGGCGAATAGACGCGCGTGATCAGGATTTGCCTGTTTGTGAATTCGAGCAGGTCGGCGCCGGTCCAGGGATGGAGCGTTGCTGCCAGACACTCTGCGCAGAACACGATGGGCTTGCCGGCCTCTTCGAGCGCGCGCGTCACCGCGAAATCATCACTCGCGGCGCCTTGCCAGGCTTCCAGTACTTTCGCGTCGTTGAAAGTGGTGCGGCGAATGGCCGTGCCGCCGCCCCAGCAGAAATTGTCGCGCGGGCGGCCGAGCATGGTGGCCACCGCCGCATTCCAAGCGGAAGCGAGCGCGCTCGAGAATGCGCCGGAACCAAAACGTCCGCTGGGGATCAGCCAGCGATATGCGGTGGTCGCGCCGGTTTTGGGATTCTGGAGCGGAGCAATAAGTTTTGTGAGCCAGCCGCGCGGGAGGCGCACGTCGGAATCGGTAAAAACCAGGACTTCAAATTTCTCGGGCAGCGCTTCGACAGCGCGCCGCAGGTTGTACACCTTCTCGCTGCAGTTTTCGGGCGGGCCAGCGA
The DNA here is from genome assembly GCA_041493845.1 of Terriglobia bacterium. Lineage (GTDB taxonomy): Bacteria > Acidobacteriota > Terriglobia > Acidiferrales > UBA7541 > Palsa-295. Next base: position 2,001 of record JBGPZR010000090.1, read on the forward strand.
TGACAATGTGAACGGGCCGCTGGCTCGCCGCTTTCACCCGCTCGATAATTTTCAGCGCCGGGTCGAGGCTGGTTGCTAAGGAAAAATAAATCTCGTAGTTCGCGTATTCGAAACGCGTGAGCGCCGCAAGGTTTTCTTCCAGGCTCGGCTCATTGCCCTTGCAGGGACAAATCACCGCCGCGACGGGTGTGTAAAAGCCCGCATGAGACGACAGCCGACGCCGCACCATCTGAAACCATTCGAAGCCAGTCCAGAGTGAATAGATCCCCAGGGCGATTTGCGCCATGATGAGGACGTAAAAGACTGCCGTCATGGCCGCGAGGATAGCAAAACCGCTCCAAAATGGGTCAGAGTCCGGCGTCTGCCTGTGCGGAATGTGCACACAAGCTCGATGGTCAATTCGTGCGGCGGCGTGAGAAGACTCTGCGCAGGACGCGGTCGGCGGCGGCATTGAGCTCGAGCTGAAATTTTCCCGCGGCGCGGCGAGCCTGCTCCATCAGCGAGGGATCCAACAGAAGACCGGTACGGTCCACGAAAGGACCGGAAGCGAAGGCGTGGCCGGCCCGACTGGTATGTCGGCGCGGCTCTCGCCCGGCGAGTCTTTCGTACAGCTCGAGGTCTCGCCAGAATTCCCGGGCGTCCGCATCGCTCCACTCAAGAGCCTGCCCGAGCGCGACGAAGAATTCTTCACGGAAAAGATCGAGCAACGGAATGGCAAGTTCCAACCCTGCCTTCCTCGTTTTCTTTGCTTTTGCTGCTTTCCTTCCCTTCTTCGATTTCTTGCCGGCACGCCGCCTAGCGTCGCGCACCGTCACGCTGATTTTCAATCGCGTGGGCAGCGCGGACTGGATGCGCAAGACCATGGCCAGAATCGCTTCGCGGCGAATAGTTTCGAGTTGTTCACGGTAGTGAGAGGGCTGGTCCGCGCGTCCCGGGCGGCGATTCTCGGCCGCGTACATATCGAGGAACCGCTGGACCATCTCGTTGTGGTCGAGCGTGGCGAGCAGGAGCGCCGCGGCTTCCCGCGCGCGCACGACGAGTTCTCTGGGACGATAAGGCATGGAAAGTTCCTAGCTGTACGCGATTGCGCGGCCCGCCGCAACAGGAAAGGTTTCCGGTGCGCCCAAAAGAAAAGGCCCGGGGATTTCTCTCCGGGCCCGGTTACATCATTGTTTGGCTGTCTCCGTTTTCGGTTTCGACGGTTTAGTGGACCGGTCCTGCCAGCGGCCGTTCCTCGCCCTGATGGCCGCCGGTGATCGGACGAACCGGCTTCTCGAATTTGCCCAGGGCGATTTCGAGCGCCTGCTCGGCCGTGCGGACGTAGTGCACCTGCACACCTTCGAGCATGTGCGGCGGCAGGTCCTCGGTGACGTTGGGCTCATTCTCCGACGGGAGAATGACTTCGCGAATGCCGGCGCGCTTTGCACCGAGCACCTTCTCCTTGATCCCGCCGACCGGCAGCACGATTCCGGAGAGAGAAATTTCCCCGGTCATCGCCACGCGCGGCCGGACTGGACGGCCCGTCAGCAAGCTGACAAGCGCCGTGACCATGGCCACGCCCGCCGAAGGACCGTCCTTCGGCACGGCGCCAGATGGCACGTGAATATGCAGGTCCTGCTTGCGGAAGAAGTCCGGATCGATGCCGTAGCGCTCAGAGTTTGCGCGAACCCATGTGAGCGCCGCGCGCACGGACTCCTGCATTACGTCGCCCAGATGCCCGGTGATGGTGAACTGCTTGCCGCCGCGCATCTTGCTGGCTTCGATGAACACGATGTCGCCGCCCACCGGAGTCCAGACCAACCCCACCGATACGCCGGGCTTCTTCACGCGCTCCTCGACTTCTTTTTCGAGGCGAACCTTCGGAATGCCCAGCACTTCGCGGATCACTTCGACTGTGACGATGTGTTTCTCCATCTTGCCCTCGGCCATACGCCGCGCCTGCTTGCGCACGAGTGTACCGATTTCACGTTCGAGGTTGCGCACGCCCGCTTCCCGTGTGTAGTGGCAAATCAGGTCGTGCAGCGCCTCGTCCGTGAATTCAATCTGCTCGCCCAGGGTGATTCCATGCTCCTTCGTCTGGCGCGCGATCAGGAACCTCTTCGCGATGTGGACCTTCTCCTCCTCAGTGTAGCCGGGGAGTTCGATGATCTCCATGCGGTCGCGCAGCGGCTCCGGAATTGGATCGAGCCAGTTGGCGGTGGTGATGAAGAGCACCTTCGAGAGATCGAACGGCACGTCGAGATAGTGGTCGCGGAATGTCGAGTTCTGTTCCGGGTCGAGCACTTCCATCAATGCCGCCGCTGGATCGCCGCGGAAGTCGCGGCCGAGCTTGTCCACCTCGTCCAGCATCAGGACGGGGTCCATGGTCTCGGCGCGGCGAAGTCCCTGAACGATCTGGCCCGGCAGAGCACCGATGTAAGTGCGGCGATGGCCGCGGATTTCGGCCTCATCATGCATTCCACCAAGCGACATGCGATGGAACTTGCGGCCGAGTGCCCGGGCGATGGATTTTCCAAGTGACGTCTTGCCCACGCCTGGAGGCCCCACGAAGCAGAGGATCGGACCTTTCATCCCCGGCTGCAGTTTTTTCACAGCCAGGAAATCGAGAATGCGCTGCTTCACCTTTTCGAGGTCGTAGTGATCCTCGTCCAGAATTGCCTGGGCTTTGGCGATGTCGATGTCATCGGTGCCTGAAGTCTTATTCCACGGCAGCGAAGTCATCCACTCGAGATACGTCCGCGAGACCATGTATTCAGCGGAAGCCGGCGTCATCTTTGCCAGACGCTTCAGTTCGCGGTCACATTCTTTGCGAGCCTCGGCAGACATTCCGGACTCTTCTAATTTCTTCCGGATCTCCTCGATTTCCGTTTGCGTGTCATCCGATTCGCCCAGCTCCTTCTGAATCGCCTTCATTTGCTCGCGCAACAGGAACTCGCGCTGCGACTGATTCACCTGTTCCTGCACCTGTTCGTGGATCTTGTTGCGCAGCTCGAGCACTTCCTTTTCTTTGGAGAGCTCGTTGATCAAAGTCTCCAGGCGTTTGCGCACACTGAATGTTTCGAGCAGCTCTTGACGGACCATGGAGCTCAGCGAAGGCAGGGTCGAAGAAACAAAATCGGCCAGCCGCCCCGGCGTTTCCATGTTCATCACTTCGGTCTGCAAATCGTCTGAAAGTTGCGGCGAACGCGCCACCACTTCGCGGAACAATTCCTGAACGTTGCGCGCGAGCGCGGTCAGTTCAGGGTCCGGCTGATCTTCGAGGTCCGGCTGCCCTTCTACGCGTGCACGGAGAAACGGCTTCAAGCCGATGACCTCCATCACACGGATGCGGTCGAGTCCCTCGAGAAAAGCCACAACGTTTCCGTTGGGCATGCGCACCATCTTGTGCACCTTCGCCAGCGTTCCCACCCCGTGAAGGTCTGTACCCGTCGGATCCTCGACGCGCGGGTCAAGTTGCGCGACCACGCCCAGCAGTTTTTCCGGCCCTTCGAGTGAGTTCAGCAGTGCCAGAGAGCTTTCCCGGCCCACCGGCAGCGGCATAATCGCCCCCGGAAACAGAACCGTGTCCCGCACAGGAAGGATGGGAAGCTCTTGCGGAGTCGCAACCCTAGCGGATTTAGTCACCTTGTCCCCCTTGAACCATGAAACCATGTGAGTCCTCGTATACAGCCAATCGGCTGCTTATCAGGTTAGATGCAGCAGAATCTGAAAGGATTTATAGGGTTTCGTTATTCGTTAGTAGAATATCTTAGCGCCTTAGACTAACATATCGCGCCCCTTAATTCAAGCGCACCCCATCGTCGGTTTCCCACGACGGCCGACAGACCAAGGACGGGTCTCCCAACGTGAGTATAAATGACAGATATTACAGCTTTTATTTCTGCTTATTCGGCGGGGTGAACGAATCCTCCACATACCGCAACGCTTCTTCGTGCGTGTGGATCTTTCCGTTCAATTGGGCTTCTTCCACGGTGTCCAATATCTCCTTGAACGATGGGCCCGGCGCGAAACCCATCCTAATCAGATCGTCCCCGGTCAGCAGGCGAGGCGGGCGGACCTGTTCAGGCGGAGTCTGGGCCAGGAAGCGGTGGACGAACTCATAAGCCTCGAGGTTCCGATGACTCGACAAGCAATCCAACCGGTGCAACTCGAGGTGCTCTTCAAAGCGGTTTAAGCGCACGAAACGCTTGAGGGTAGAAAGCCGCATCTGACCCACATCCTTGAAACGCAAATGGTTTGCGACGAGTGCGGCGATCTGCTCGGTGTCGTCATTCGAAAAACGCAGCCGCCGGCAAATTGCCTCCGCCATGCGCGTGCCCACTTCCACATGTTGATCGAAGCGGATCCGGCCATCCGGTCCGGTCGGTGGCGTGAAAGTTGGCGGCTTGCCGACATCGTGCAGCAGCACGCCCCAGGCAAGCGTCGGCGAACAACCCGGCTGCAACTGATCGATCATCAGCAGCGTGTGGGTCCATACGTCCCCTTCGGGATGGAATTGCGGCGGCTGCTCGACGCCCTTCATGCGCGCGACCTCCGGAAGAATTTCCGGCAGCAGGCGCGTCTCGTCGAGCAATTCGAAGCCGCGGCGGGCGGCTCCTTCGGTGAGGATCTTCGTTATTTCGTCGCGAATGCGCTCGGCCGAAACCTGGCAGATGTCTGGCGCGAGTTTCACGATCGCGCTGAACGTGGCCGCTTCGATCGCGTACCGAAAGCGCGCGGCAAAGCGGACCGCACGAATCATGCGCAGCTTGTCTTCACGGAAGCGCTCGGCGGGCTGCCCAATCGCGCGAATGATCTCGGCACGCAAATCGTCGCGTCCGCCAACATAGTCGAGCACTTCATTCGCCTCCGGGTCGAGCAGGAGGGCATTGATGGTGAAGTCGCGGCGCTGCACATCCTCGCGAGCCGAACTCGCATATACCACCCGATCGGGATGCCGCCCATCGGTGTATCCGACATCCGAGCGAAATGTGGCGACCTCCACCTGTTCGGCGCCATCCGTAACGATCACCACGCCAAACTGCGCGCCCACCGCCAGGCTTTGCGGAAAAAGCGTCTGCACGCGGTCGGGCGTTGCGTCGGTCGAAACATCATAATCGGCCGGCTCGTGCCCGAGCAGGATGTCGCGCACACACCCGCCCACCAGGTAGGCCTGATGGCCTGCCCCGCGCAAAGTGCGGCAGATGGTCTCGGCCAGCTGGCGCGCGTTCATAGGCGGATTATGAGGGAAAAGAGCAGGCGTTGGAAGTTAGACGTAGGTCCGGGCACACTGGATGCCGCGAGCGAGTTGCAGTGGGGGTCAGTCGCGGCGGTCGCGCGCGCTGAGCGAGCCGCCGAACTGCACTTTCGAAAAACCGAAACGATCCCGCAACTTGTCCGTGGCCCGCGCAAGGCGCTCGAGTTTCTCGCGACGGCCCGGATCGAGTAATTCGAGTTGCCCCGAGCCGGATGAGAAGGACGACAGGTCGACGCCTACCAGTCGGAGCATCGCTACGCCATCCCAGGCCCGCGCAAAAAGTTCACGAATGGCTTTCAAGAACTCGGCGTCGA
>JBGPZR010000370.1:0-2907 GCA_041493845.1 Terriglobia bacterium
ATGAGCTGATACTGGTTCGATGTCGCAGCATTGGTCGAGTAGGTCACAGTAAGGCCGCGAGTGATTTGCTGTTCGATGGTGACGCGCGCGGCGGCGTTGGATTCGGTCGCGGTGCCGGAAAGGAATGGATCCACGCGGAAATGGCTGATGCCGAACAGGCGCTCGATTCGTCCGCCCAGCCCGCTGGAAATCGCTTCCGAGAGCAGCGCCGTCGCCCCGTAGTTCTGCGAGCCTGCCGATTGCGAGCGCAGCGCGCTTTCCTCACCCGTGCTCCCAAGAGCGAGCAGCGCAATGATGTCGGAATCTGGCAAGGGAGGATCGGAGCGGTAGCTGAGCGCCAACTTGCTGGCCTTCCCCGAAAAATTGATGGTCACCTGGTACTGGCTGATCACGGAGGTGGCTTCCACGTTGAGTTCCGGATCAAGCTGGAACGGATTCGCAAAATTGATGTCGCCGCGGGTGAGGGTGAAATTATTGCCGCGGAAAGCCATCTGGCCGCCGAGCAGGTGAATGTGTCCGAGCAAAATGGGGCGGTCCCAGGTCCCGCGGAGCCGGACGTCGCCGTCAATGTCGAGCTGCGCACCTGTCCACTCGAGGCGCGCGCCAGGACTGGTGTTCCCCGCGATATCGAATGAAAGGTTGCGCAAGAATGGCGAAGTGGACGCCGGCGCTGTGGTTGTGTCAGAAGCCGTCGCGAAGAAGGACGCGACATCCACGCCCTCGGCGAGCAGGATGCGCTTCACTTCCACCCGGCCGCTGAGAATTGCGGCTTGGCTGGTGCCCGCCAGTTGCAGTGCGCCGCCGGCGAGCCAGCTCATGCCCACCGGGTAGCGGATGCGGACGGTCGTGGTGGCCACGTTGATTTCATAGCGCACCGGCCCGTCGGCGTAGGTGACGGCGCCGTTGAGCGTCAGTTGGCCTCCGCCGGCTTCGGCGGTGACTCGTTCGAAGAGCAGCCGGCTGCGATCGAACACGAACTCACCGTTCACATGGCTGAGCCCCACCGGAAAATCAGAATAGATCGCCGAGGCGTCTTTGACGCTCGCCCGGCCCGTTATCCGAGGCCGCGCCGTTGTTCCTTCGATCAATATGTTGACGTTGGCCTCACCCTGCGCCTGCAGATCCGGAACTACCCGATTGATAAATTTGAGGTTGACGCCGCCTTCGAGCATGAAATGCAAGGCGCGATCGCGATCGAAACGCGCCGCACCAGCCAGTTTGAAATCCGTGTTCGGCCCGTGGAGGTGAGCCTGTTCGATGCGCACCTCGTTGCGGCGGTAGGAAAGATGAATCGGCCCGTCGTTCTGGAGCTGCACGAAATCATAATTGAAGGAAATCTGTTCGATCTCGGCTTTCACCTCGATGGTGTCCGGCTGGCGCAAGGCTCCGGAAATGGTGAAGGTCCCGTCCACGCTGCTGTGTCCGGTGAGTTGCTTCAGATGGAGCCCGGCAATGATGAAGGCATCCAGATCGAATTCCTTCATGGAGACGGTTCCGGAGACTGGGTAATCGCCCGTTAATCCAACCACCATGTGACCGGCGAGAGTCCCGCGCGTCATTTCTGAGGCGAGAGAAATGCGGGCAGTCTGGCCGTCGGAGGAAAGATGCCCGCGAAAATCTCCCTGCAAATCCGAGCCGATCTGGAGATGCAAGAGCCGCAGATCGGCCTCGGCATTAGGCGCGCGGAGCGGCCCGCGGCCGCGTAAATCAAATTCCAGACGTCCGGTGACGGGAAGCATGGGAATCTGGAGCGCAGAAAATTTTTCGAGCGGGATTCCCGCGCCGTTCAGGTTGAACTCCACTTCCTGCTCGATCGGGCGGTAGAGGATGTCGCCAGCGACGCGTCCCATATCTTTGCGCAGCTCCGCGCGCGACAGCCGGTACTCGTCGTGCGCCAGGTGCAATTGGCCGGCCAGCCGGTCGAAATGAAATCCCCTTGCTTCGACTTCCTCGACAACGAAATTTGCGTCCATCACCGGAGCGATGCGCGTGCCGCTGCCGTGGAAGGTGCCGCTGAGAAAGCCGCTGGCTGGATAGTTCGTGCCGAAAAGTTCTTGCACGTCGCCGGTAGGTGCATGTTTCAGTCGAGTATCCAGTGTCCACGCGCTTTGAGGCAGGAAACTCCAGGCCCCATCGAGCTGGAGCCAGACCTCCACGTCGGCGGAGGTCTGTCCGCGGCGCACGACGGTTTTCGTGAGGCGAAAATTATCCGGCGAATATTCGAGATCGCCCTCGATATCATCCCAGTACAGCGTGTCGTAGCGCGCCTGCGTGGCGTGCATGTGGCCCGTAAACGTGGGCCCGCCGAGTGGTCCCAGAATGCGCCCCTGCCAATCAGCGGTCCCAAGAACGCGGGTCGGCGCAACGTCGGCGCCGCGCAGGTCGTTGATAAAATCGTCCCAACCCAGCAGTTCATCGGTATGAAGTTTCAGTTCGAGAGCAGAATCCCGGGCGCCCAAGAAGCCATCCATCTCGAGCCGGGTTTTCGGAGTCGCGATTTCACTTTGCTTGAGCGCCACTGCCTGAGTGTCTTCGGAGTAGTCGTATTCAATCCGCGCCGACACCGGCAGCATTCCCGGGGCAAGCGTCTCCGGCGGGGACCAACGCGATTCGCCTTTCGAGTGGAAGTGCTTAAAGTTTGCATCCCAAGTATTCACAGAGTCCACTTCCATCCGCGCGTCCCAGTGAAACGTGTCCACGGGGAAATTCTTGTTGTTCACAGCGTGGAATGCGGCGGCGAGGCTTACGCCACGCAGTTGCGTCTCGGTTCGAAAAGCAAGGTTTTTGAAGTCCATCTCCAGGCGGCCGTTGATGGCGCCTGCGAGGGCGCGGATTCCGAATTTCGGAACCACCAGGCGCCGCTGCGCCACTTCAAAATCGCCCCAAGTCTCGATCCCGCGCGCATGG
>JBGPZR010000144.1:0-5944 GCA_041493845.1 Terriglobia bacterium
AAAGGTCACATATGAGGGACAAGGGGGCAGCGATCGGCATTGATCCATAGACATCCGCCGACTGCAAGGAAGAGCGAAAGGGTTATATAACCGAGCGAGGTTGACCGACCGCTGACCCACACAAGAATGAACTCGAGGAACACGGGCGCCAAAACGAAGCCAACAATTAGCCAGAAAGAATAGCTGGGATTGGGCGACGTCAGCTTTCTCCCCGTAATTCCGAGAAGAAAACCGACTGGGAGAAAGACGCTAGAATAGTAAAGATAGTTGTAGCCCTCCAACACGCTCGGATTGGTTTTACGGAAAAGACGGGCCAGGCTTGTTCCTGGGCCCAGCCTGTACGTGCGGGGCACCTTCTTACCGTCAATGTAAATGGAAAGATCCGAGCCATCATAGGAATAGAGGATGTCGCGCAACTGATCGGCCGCAAATACATTCGGGACATAAAAGGCCAATTGAGATAGCTTCACGGAAAGCGGAGTGCGAAACCAGAATACGAGATCCACATCCGTTTGCCGGAGACTCAGATTTACGAGCCCGGACGCCTGCGAAATCGAGGCAATTCGACCGTCAACGCCGCCGATTTCCGCGGGCGCACAAACCACTCGCACCGAGAATTGTTTCGCCTTAAGCAGGTCCGTGACCAGATCTGCAACGGGAACTCCGGTTGTAAGCCAAGACTCCCCATCTAGGTGAAGAGCCTTCGAGTCCATTCGCGGTGACAGTTTGGTTGCCCAGAAAAGATCGGGAAGGAATTTTCTTTGATCCTGAAAGGGTGGGGCTCCCGAAAAATGGTAAGTAGCAAGCAGACCGGACTGAACACCATCTGGCATCTCTCGGTTCGTCAGATTGCGTGCAAGGTCATCCGGCAGAGCGTGGTCCCAAAACTCCAAGCTGAATACTTTGCCTTTCCAAGCATGCCGGATCCGGCCAGAAGCATCATTGCCAACCAGGAGTGGAGAGTTCATATCCCAATTGCTCAGTCGCATATCCTTCTGCAATTGGACGGAGATCGTGAACCAGAGTACAAGATAAACAGGAAGAACCAGTGCGACTCGCCTCAGCGAAAGCCAAGAATCGAGTACAGCTTCCACCTGGATGAGACAGCGAAGCACTGTACTTCCCAATAGCTCAAAGAATAGGAACCCCATGACGGAGCCCGCTGAATTTGTAAGAACATCTTCCCATCCCGAATCACGGGCGGGCATGTAAATCTGAGCGAACTCGATGGCGTAAGAAAACAGTCCGCCCGCCATCAAAACGGTGATCGCTGTTGCCGCCCGCGACTTGCCTCGCTCGCGGAGCTTTTCAGATAGCCCAAAGCCGAAGGGAACAAAGAGCAAGACATTCAGGAAGGCATTAAACGGCCCCACACTTTTTGGCTCGCTGCCCAAGAGGAAAGCAGAGGCATTCCCCGGAATCTTCGTGCCAAACGCAAATCGGAACGGGAGAAGAGTGAGGAAGAGGATTCCGGCAATCGCGGCGATCAGGATCCGGTTTGACCAGCCAGACGCGAGTGAACTAGGTTTCGCTCCGTCTGGTGGATTGCGCATCGTTCTCAGTGAATGGAGACGTCTGCGATTCTAGCATGGCCCTTCCCCCGGCTGTCCTAATGAGCTAGCTGCAAGAAACGTCTGCGGGATTCCTGTTTCGCAGTCACAGAGTCTGATCACTCGGCTCCTCGCAATCGTGGGATATTTTTTCTGGAACCTGTACGTCCAGATCGCGCTTGGATTTCTGGTTGCGATCTTTCGCATGGCGGACAACATTGTGCGGCTGAGTGCGGCAGGCCGTTGAACTCGACTAGGGAGTTCTCTTTCGATCCTCATCTGGCCGCAGACGGCGTTTAGACAGCCAGCCGGCGCAGGTTTGCGTCGCCGGGGAAGATTCGCACTCCTTTTTCGAGAGCAGCGCGCGCAGAGCGGAGATCGCCGAGCGCCACATTCACTCCCGCAAGCGAGCTGTACGCGGTGGGATCCTCATCCGGCGCGTAACGGATGAAAATTTCCAGATGGCTTCTCGCTTCCGCCCAGCGGTGCGCGGCGATTGCCTGCTCGGCCAGGGTGCGATGTGCCGGATGGCAGTAGGAGTCGCGCTCGACCGCCTTTTCAAGCCAGTTCATTCCGTCGGCTGTATCACCCGCGCGAAGATAGTCGCGGCCGAGCCGGACATATTCGCGGCAACTCATCTGCGGATCGAGTGCAATTCGCTCTTCCTGCGAGCGCGCTGCTTGCTTCCAGTCCTTGGTCACGGTGCTGAGTTCGAGCATTCCTGTGACAGCCTGCGACTGCTTTGGATCGCGCGTGAGAACTTCCTTCAAAACTTTTTCTGCCGCAACAGAATCTCCCAGCCCCAGCATGGCCCGGCCCAGGCCTGCCTCGCCATCGAGCGATTGCGCATCCAGTTTTCGAGCCAGCTCGAAAGTGTCTCGCGCGTTTCCAAACTGTTTCTGCTCGAGTTCGAGGCGTCCGCGAAGCAAGAGCGCAGCCAACGGCGGGTCTGTTTGAAAGAGCGGCTTCAGAAAATCATGCGCGCGTTCGCGGTCGCCCAGGGATGCGGAAGTTTCTGCTGCGCCGAGCAAACTCTCTGCCCGGCGCGTCTCAGGCACGTCCTGTGGCAGGAGGTTCGAACGAAAACTCGCGATCATCGTCCGATTCTTTTCTGCAAGATCCTCCGCGAACAGACTCTTCGGAGCGCGAAACTCAAGGAGCGTTTGATTGTCAGTGTTGAGAGGCGCGTCTTGAGCGAAGCGACGCAAGTCTGCATCGTCCAATGCGTGATAGGCGAGCAACCCTTCGGGGCGCTGGAGGCCAAGCTTCTGAGAATCCGCTTGCAAATAAGGCTGCGGCCAGAGCGTGCGCAATCGGTCGAGCGAGAGAGGCGCCGCGGCAGACTGCCCAAGGAGAAGATAGTCCGCCACTTCTCCGCGCCAGAGCGTGACGCGCGGAAACTCCGATGCAAACGTGCGGATCACCATGCGCAGGTCCGAAGAGTCCAGCGAATAACCCTGCACCCATTGCACGAAGAGCCCGCCCGGCGCGAGACGTGCGGCCGCGTCGCGGTAAAATTCGGACGTATAAAGATTCGCGATGCCTGCCATCCACGGGTTCGACGGCTCGGATGAAATCACGTCATAACGCTCGCGCGTGGTGGTAAGAAAATTCCGCGCGTCGTCAAAGATCATATGCACACGCGGATCCCGCAGGACGCCGCCGTTCAATTTTTCGAGATGCCCGGCCGCGCGGATCACTCGCGGCTCGATCTCCACACAATCCAGGCGCTCGATTTCAGGGTAACGCGCGAGCGCCGCGAGCGTCATTCCACTGCCGAATCCGATTACGAGAACACGCCGGGGATGGGGATGAAGGACCGCTGGCAGATGTCCGAGGAGCAATTGCGTGTGCGTATCGAGATTGGAAGCATCCACCTTTCCGTCAATCCGCAGCGCCAGGTAGTCTTCCGACTGAATGACAGCGACGGTTGCATTCGGGCCGTCCGCGGCAAACAAGACATCGTTGGTTTCCGCCATCTCCATCAGCGAGACGCCTTTCGCGTGCATCGGGTAGTAGAGCGCGGCTCCAAAAGTGGCCAGGGCGCGGTTGTAATAAGCGTTGGACGTGATGATGGCGACCAACCCCGCCGCGACCGCAAGCTTGACGCCGAAGGGGACCCAAGCGATCTTTCCTCCCACGACGAGCGCGAATGCGAGCAGCAGGTTTGCGACGGCCGCAATCGCGACCAGGCGAAAGCCACCTAACCATGGAAGTAGCCAGAAGCCTGCCAGCATCGCGCCGGCAATCGCTCCGGCAGTGTTCGCCGCGTAGGCGCGCCCAACAGCTGCGGAATCGCCGCTGGATTCGCCGCCGAGTTCAGTTCGTGATTCAGCAAGAAGCGCGACCACTAGAGGAAAATTGAAGCCGAATGTAATCGTTGCGGGAAGCATCGCGAGCCCGCTGGCAATTGCCTGTGCGAGCAGCAATCCTCGAAACGAGTTTCCCGTCGCGCGCAGGACTGCAACGACTACTTCGGGGAGATGCGGGAACATGAATAGGAACAGCAGGCCTGCGAGAGCAGTGAGCGTTTGCGTCGCTTCAAAGTCACGAAGAGTTGCCGTCCGGCGCGCTGCCCACAATTCAAAAAGCGCGCTGCCCAGCGCGATTCCGACGAGAAACGTCCCGAGCATCACCGTGAAGGCGTACGTGGAGCTGCCGAACATGATTGCCAGCAACCGCGTCCAGGCGATTTCATAAGCCATGGCCGTCGCGCCGACGATTGCAAACGCTGCGAGCAACAGCTTTCGCGGCGCGGCGGTTTCACGAGCTTTCGCGCGCTTCGGCTTTGCTTCCAGAGGCGACTCCCCTTGGCGCATGCGCAGCGCGACGATTCCAGCAAGCAGGTTCAGCATGACGGCGGTGAGGACGGTCCATCTTCCTCCGGTGACGGGGAGCAGCCAGAATCCTGCGGCTATCGCCCCAACAACTGCCCCCGAGGTATTCACCCAGTAGAGTCGGCTTACGCGCCCGCGCAGCGTCAGTGCCTGCGTCCCAAGTCCGCGAACAAGGACCGGCAGCGTTCCGCCCATCAGAAACGTGGGTGGAAGCAGGACCATTGCGGCAGCAAAAAATCGCAGCGCCCCCCGCAGCGCGCTCGAATTCCCGATCCAGGGGAAAGCATGAACGTACAGGGCGCGGACGCCCCCAAGATTTGCCAGCGATAAGGTTCCGAGCGCCGCCACGCCGAGTTCGAGCAGAGCGTAAAGCAGGATCGGATCTTTCCGGCGTTCGCTCCACCGACCGATCCAGTCGCTCCCCAGAGCGAGACCACCCAGAAAGACGGCCAGCACGGTCGTGACGGCATAAACGGTGCTGCCAAAGATGAGCGCGAGCGACTTGGCCCAGGCAACTTGGTAGATCAGCCCGGCCGCGCCGGAGAAGAAAAAACAATAAAGGATTATCGCTCGCTGAGAAGAACCGGTTGGCGTTGCGGGCATGAAATTACGCAGAGGATTCTGCGCTGGCACGGATTTCCTGCCAGCGCTTCGGGCGCTTTTTCGCGTCGAGAACCTTCTTGCGCAGAGGGATGGATTTCGGCGTCACTTCGATGTATCCGTCGTCGGCAAGGAACTCGATCGCTTCTTGCCTTTGTGGTCGTATTGCTCGATAGGGGGCATGCTCGGCTTTGCTGTCTTCCCCTTTTTCGGCATCTACATTTATCCTGTGGTACTAGCGAGGCTCATTTAGCACGGATTCTAGTCATTCCCTATCGTAATAGCTAAACTTCCCATGGAGAAGTCCCAACTTGACTGCGGCAGAAGTGTAGTTCTGTTATGAGCTTAGCTCGACGGTTCTTGACCTGCTCATGCAGCTGGATCCACAATCTTTCGCGGGTTGTCCGACCTCTCCAACCACAAGAGAACGGGCCAGAGAATCAGCAGCGCCACAAGGAAAAAGACAAATCCTCCCTGATGATGGAGATTCCCGGTCAGGAAGCTGGGATCCACATGGATACTGAGCAGAGTTAAGGTCACAATCCGTATCCCATTCTTGAGGACCGCCAGTGGGAAAGCCAGCAGGACGAACAGTGTCACCTTCCATGGCGTCCGGAGATACAAATGTGCAGCCAGAAGGCAGGTGATGAAAAGCGCGATACTGGAGCGAATGCTGCTACATTCCTTCGCCACTTCAATCGTGACGCCCGGCACGCTGAGAAGGAATCCCTGCCGCAACACGGGAGTTCCCACCGCTTGAAAAATTAAATACGCGATTTCGGTCGAGCCCACCTGTAGTGCATGAATGGCGCGATCCAAAAGCATATCCGGGAGTGGCACCATCAGGAGTAGAAACAGAAGCGGAAACGCTGCCGCACGTAAGGCGACAAATCCATAGCAAAGGAGAAATCCGCTCACCCAAACCAAGATGATCGAAAACGTTTCCAGGGATAACGA
>JBGPZR010000175.1:0-5246 GCA_041493845.1 Terriglobia bacterium
ATCGAGAGGAGCAGGTTTCCATCGTCGGGGGAGTAAAGGAGTGCGTTTGCGTGAGTCCAGTCGGGAAAAGCCATGGGTTGGCGGTTGACGTCCAGATGATCGAAGGTGGACCACATCCAGACGGGCTGCATATTGGTGTCGAGATCCACGAGAACGTCGCCCAGCACATTGGTGCCTCCGAACTGGGCGAATTGCTTGGTGGTGTTGGTCAAGACGATCCAGTGGCCATTCGGAAGCGCCAGGACATCGTGGTGCAAAGTGCCGCCCACAATGTTGAACCCAGCGGCGGCCAGGCGGCTGTTGAGCGTATCGAGTGAGATCTCGCGGATGGTGTTGCCGGCGAGATCGATTTCGCGCAGCGCAATGACGGTGCCCGGAGGCGGCGGGCCGCTATTGATGACAGCGGAAGAAGTAGGGCTGATCTGCACAAGGAAATGGCCGTTGGGAAGCAGCTTCACGGGTTGCACGATGTCGCTCGCAGTGCCCGTGAATGTGTAGAACCAAACTACGTTTCCAGAGAGATCCACTGCCACCACGTTCGGCTGCGCGCCAACGAGGTCGAGTAATTCGATCCCCGATTGCGGAGTGAGCCCGGACGGCCGAGCGATCGTAAAGGCCGGAATCAAATTCGATGACAGGCCGCCCGTCGTGAATACTTGATCGCTGTCAAATGATTGTGTGCCATCTTGAAAATTCACCACGGCACGCATGTGATATGTGGTGAATCCACGCATTCCCGCCACCAAAATATTTATCGTCCCACCGCCCGCGGGAGTGGCCTGCGGCGAAGTGGTAAGACCGTAATTCTTGTCTGTCCCAAACTGAACGACAACTGTGGCATCAGTGGATGGAGAGATTGTGTACAGTGCGACCTGGGGGTTGTTCGTTGCAGAGACGTGTTCGGTGGCGGCGACTCCGGGCGTCGAACTGGGCCCAGAACCGCAACCACCGAGAACAACTGTCAGAAATATAAAAATTCCAACCCTGTGCCGTATTTCCATTTCCCCCGTCCCGAGCAGGTTTATTTGAAAGGCTGGGCCGAATGGCGCGGTCAATTTTTAGCACAAAGGGGAAAATCGTGCAGGAGAATTCTTTGCCGCTCGATTCGGGTTTGGATATTGTTCGCGAGAGCGCCAGGGCGTATCATCCGGGCGAATTCTGTGGAGGAGTGTGCTATGTCATTTGTGCAATATTCGCGCCGGGATTTTTCGCGCGCCATCGGTCAATCCATCGCGCTCGCTTTTGCCGCTCCGGGCCTCCGCGCTGCGCATGCCGTGAATCCTGCCGCGGACCCGGCAGCACCGGCGCAGCCCGCAAGAATTCTCCTCAACTTCAACGAGAATCCCTACGGCCCCACGCCCAAGGCACTGGAAGCGCTCGCAACCTGCGGGCATGTGGCCGCGCGCTATCCGGACGCGGCGTATGAGCAGGTGCGGGACGCGTTGGCTGCTATGCATGGCGTGAAGCGCGAAAATATCGTCCTCGGCTGCGGCTCGACCGAAATCCTCCGCACCGCCGACATGGCCTTCCTCGGATCCGGCCAGGACTTGATTGTGGCCGAGCCCACATTCGAGTCCGTGCTCAAATATGCGCGGGTCACGCGCGCGACCCCCATAAAGATTCCTCTCACGCCCGACCATCGGCACGATCTGCCGAAAATGGCCGCCGCCTGCACGTCAAAGACCGGCCTTGTGTACGTCTGCAACCCCAACAATCCCACGGGCACGATCGTCACTCGCGACGAATTGGTGGATTTCATTCCGCGCGTGCCCTCGACCGCGCTGATCCTGGTGGACGAAGCCTATTTTCATTTCGCCGAAAATCCCCAATTCGCGAGCGTGATTGATTGGATCGGCAAACATCCGAACCTGCTTGTGGCGCGCACGTTCTCGAAAATCTACGGCATGGCGGGCATGCGACTCGGCTACGCGATCGGCTCGAAAGAAACCATTGCGGCGATGAAAACTCACATATTAGAGGACAATGGAAACGCCGCGGTCCTCGCCGCCGCGCTCGCGAGCATTGCTGACAAAGAGCACGTTGCCGACTGCCGCACCCGCATCAATGCCACGCGCCGCTGGCTGGCCGGCGAACTCACGAAAGACGGCCGTCCGTTCATCCCCTCGGAAGCCAATTTCATGATGATTGATATGGGTACGGACGTGGAGCCCGTCATCGAGCAGTTCAAAGCGCGCAATATTCTCGTCGGACGGCGATTCCCTTCGATGAACAATTTTCTTCGCGTCACGATCGGCACGCAGCCGGAGATGGAAGCGTTCGTCGCCGTGCTGCGCGAAATCGCACCAGCACGCGCTTCAAAAGCCGCGTAGAAGCCACGCCCAAAATCAAAAAGCCCTTCTCCGCGCCCGCATCGCGGCGCTGAGACGGGCCCTTGAAAATACGAACGCAGCTTTGCTGGCGACGCCACCGGCCTGCCCGAGTCTTTCCCGGGCGGTTCCGCCGATCCGGTGACGACGTCCGGCTCAGTTCAAGACCGCGACGCAAGCAGCGTTTCTACTGCGCTGCTGCGCTGGGCGCGCTGATGGTTCGCCGCTGCTGGAAACACTCGCGGCAATACACCGGGCGCCCCTGGGTGGGCTTAAACGGAACCGTCGTTTCCTTACCGCACTGCGAGCAGACCGTCTTGGTTTCGACCCGCTGAACGCTTCCCGAACCCGAGCCGTTGCTCTGAGCGCGGCTGGCTTTGCACGCCTTGCACCGCTTGGGCTCGTTCTTGAAGCCCTTGTCGGCGAAAAACATCTGCTCGCCGCCGGTGAAAACGAACTCCGCACCACACTCGGCACACTTCAGGACCTTGTCATGGTATTCCATGCGCTGCTCCGTGACCTTGCTGGGACAGGGCAGGCAGCGGCGCAGTTCACGTCAGACGAGATTAGGGATACGCGGAAGGTAGCTGCAGTTCCCCTCAGCCGGCTGGCACGAAACTGCTTGAAAGGGCCCAAGTAAATTGGCCGCCTAATCCTGCTCACGCCGTTGCTTCTTCCGGAGGCGCTTACGCGAGAGGGCTTCCTTGGCGCGTCTCTTCTCGCCGGGTTTCATGTAGTAGCTATGCTTCTTGATCTCCTTGATGATATCCTCCGACTGCACTTTGCGCTTGAATCGCCGGAGGGCATTTTCCAAGGATTCACCCTCTTGAATGACAACTTCTGCCACGCGTATTTCACCCCCGTTCCCCGTTGGTTGTTGTGTTGACCTGCTGGATACACACCAGTGTAACCGGTTCACACCAAAACCGGCAATTGCCCACTTCTTCTATCGGAGGCTATCCCCCAAGTCAAGAAGTAAATTGAATAGAGGCTGCGGCAGCGTTTTACGTAACTTCCTGGTAAACATGCGTGGCCGAGTCACGCCTGCGTAACGTCGGCGGCAGGCGGCGCAAGACCGCCGCCGGAACGTGGACTCATGCAAAGACTCTACGCGGAATCGTGATTGGGACGGACGGCGCGCTCGCCGGAGACTGACCAATCACTCCGGACGACATTTCGGCGGCCTCCCCCGACTTGCTGTAGAATGGCCTGCTTCAGACTCCGGCTCTTCGGGGAACTGCCTCCATGCCCCTGATGCGCAATGCGCTCGGTGTACTGCTGGCCGGCGGCCAGGGCGAGCGGCTGTGGCCGCTGACGCGCGACCGCGCCAAACCAGCCGTGCCTTTCGGCGGCGTCTATCGCATCATTGACGTAACGCTCTCGAATTGCCTGAATAGCGACTTGCGCCGCGTCTTTGTCCTCACGCAGTACAAAGCCCTCAGCTTGAACCGCCACGTGCGGCGCGGCTGGTCCGTGCTGATGGGCCACGGCGATTTCATCGAGGTCCTCCCGCCGCAAATGCGCGTCTCGCAGCACTGGTATCTGGGCACGGCCGACGCCGTCTATCAGAACATCTACTCGATCGGCAGCGAGCAATCCAACTACGTCTTCATTCTTTCCGGCGACCACATCTATAAAATGAATTACCAGAAAATGCTCGAGCAGCATGTGGCTGCCGGCGCGGACGTGACCGTCGCGACGCTCGAAGTGGATCCGGAAGCGGCTGCCGAAAAATTCGGCGTCATCGAAACCGACAACGACTGGCGCGTCGTCGGCTTCGAAGAAAAGCCCGCGCACCCGAAGCCGTCGCGCATTCATCCCGGCAAAGTAAACGCTTCGATGGGCGTGTACATCTTTAATACGCAGCTACTGCTGCCGATCCTGATCCTTGACGCGGAAAGTCCAGACTCTTCGCATGATTTCGGCAGGGACATTATTCCCAGGATCATCGGCGAGTACCGCGTCTTCGCCTACAACTTCCACGACGAGAACAAGAAGGAGACCAGCTACTGGCGCGACGTCGGCACCATCGGGGCCTATCACGAAGCGAATATGGACCTCGTCTCTGTCACGCCCGTTTTCAATCTCTACGACAAGGGCTGGCCGCTGCACACCTGGCAGCAGCAGTATCCGCCGGCCAAATTTGTGTTTGCGGATCCGGGCCGCACGGGCGTGGCGGTAGATTCCATTGTCGCCGGCGGGTCAATCCTCTCGGGCGGCCGCGTGGAGCGCTCTGTGCTGGGCTACGATGTGCGCGTCAATAGCTACAGCGAGGTGGAAGACTCCATCATTTTCAATCACGTGGATGTAGGCCGACGCTGCCAAATTCGACGCGCGATTATTGACCGCCACGTGAGCCTGCCCGAGGGCACCGTCATCGGCTACGACCTCGAAGCCGACCGCGCGCGCTATTCCGTCACGGAAAACGGCATCGTCGTGGTGGTGCGCGCCGAATCCATGCTCGAAGAGCCGGAGTAGCTCCGGCGTCCCGCTTGCCCTGAGCGCAGCCCCGCACCGGATGGTGCAGGGCGCAGTCGAAGGGCCGGCTCTTTTCTCTTTGGTTTTGCTTTGTCTGCTGTAGCTCAGGTCGCGTCCCGGCGCGTTTTGCCGGGACTGGCCTGAGCTTTTTCCATGCCGGGAGGCACGATGTCCACAAAAATTGCGAGCGTTCACGGCCGCGAGATACTCGACTCGCGCGGCAATCCCACGGTCGAAGCGGACGTTCGGCTCGAAAGTGGCGCGCTGGGCCGGGCCGCGGTTCCCTCCGGCGCTTCCACAGGCGAGCACGAAGCCATCGAACTGCGGGATGGCGATAAATCGCGCTACCTCGGCAAAGGCGTCTTGAAAGCTGTTGGGCACGTGAACGCAGAAATCGCCCGGGCCGTCGCCGGCATGGATGCCGCCGACCAGCGCTCGCTC
>JBGPZR010000049.1:0-9845 GCA_041493845.1 Terriglobia bacterium
GCCGGCTCCTTCACTGCCGTTCCAGGCTGGGGTGGCGTGGCCATCGGCATCACGGCGTTGGGCGCAGCGACTATTGCTTCCCGCGTGGCGCTGCCCAATTCCTGGCTGCTGATCTGGCTGGTCGAAGCTGCCGTGGCGCTGGCGATCGCCACATGGACCACCGCCTCCAAAGCGCGCGAGGCGCATACATCGCTCTTCACCGGACCAGCCCGCCGATTTGTGTACAGCCTGGCGCCGCCTCTTTTCGTGGGAGCGCTTCTGACAGTCTTGCTGGTTCGCACCGGGTCCACCGGCGCGATTCCGGGAGTGTGGCTGCTCTTGTATGGAACAGGAGTGGTCACCGGCGGAGCGTTCTCGATCCGCATCGTCCCGCTGATGGGTCTTTGTTTCATCGTCCTGGGCGCCGTGGCGCTGTTCTGCCCGTGGAGCTGGGGCAACGCATTTCTGGCCGTAGGGTTCGGGGGATTTCACATTCTGTTCGGCGCGGTGATTGCGAGGAGATATGGTGGCTAAATCAAACGCCCTCCGTGCGACGCGGGAGGAAAAAGCAAAGCGGGGCGGGCCGGGCTTTCGTCCGGCGGAAACTTCGGCGACGAATCTCGACCGCCTGATACATGAACGCACGCGGCTCGCGATTGTGAGCGCGCTCGCCGTCAACACTTCTCTCACCTTCAACGAGCTCAAGCAGCTTCTCAACGCCACCGACGGCAACCTGAGCGTCCACGCTCGAAAGCTCGAAGATGCCGGTTACATCACCTGCACGAAATCGTTCGCAGGGCGATTGCCCAAGACAGAATACCGCCTGGCGGCCGCGGGCCGCCGCGCGCTCGAAAAGTATCTCGATCACATGGAAGCCCTGATCCGCGCGACGCGCGAGGGCTGATGCCACTGCGAAGGGCCAGGAGAACGCAGAATATTCTCTTGTCTGAAACATGGCTTTAAATCGAATGAGCGTCAATGCAAGCGACCCGGAAAAGAGAATGGAAGCGCCACTAGAGAGGAATTTGTTTTACCCCGACACTGTATGAGCAAGAGTACTTTGAGAGTGGGTCCCTCAGAAAAGCTCCACGTTGCCATCCTCCTCGACGGCAACGGCCGCTGGGCCGCCCTGCGCGGCCTCCCGCGTTCGGAAGGCCATCGCGCCGGTGTCGCGGCTGTCCGTCGGGTGGTGCATGCCGCTCCCTCGCTGGGCATTGGGACACTCACGCTTTACGCGTTTTCCTCGGACAACTGGGGACGCCCGGCGGGCGAGGTAGCCTCGCTGTTCAACCTCCTGGAAGATTTTCTTCGCAGTGATGCTTCCGCCTGCGCAGCTTCAGGCATTAGGCTGCGCATAGTCGGACGCCGCGACCGCATTCCTCCTGCGCTCCTGGACGCAATTGAATTCGCCGAGCGCACCAGCGCCGGCGGGCGCGCTCTGGAATTGCGCATTGCGCTCGATTACTCATCGCGCGAAGCGATTCTGCGCGCAGCCTGCTGGATGCTTTCGAGCCTGGAGGTCACCGAGCGCGAATTCGCGCGACGGCTGGGCGAAGTGACGCACGCCGGCGGCTCCGCCGCGGATGTGGATCTTCTGATCCGCACCGGGGGCGAGCGCCGCCTGAGCGATTTCATGCTCTGGGAATGCGCTTACGCGGAATTGCTGTTCACGCCGCGCATGTGGCCGGAATTCGAAGCCGCCGATCTCGCCGCCGCCGTCGAGGATTTTCTCGGACGCGAGCGCCGCTTCGGGCGATTGCCGGAAGCCGCTGCAAGCTGATTCCGGCCGGTTCATTGCGAGGGACCCGCGCGGCCATCGCGCTGCTGCGCCATCAGGAAAGCCTTGTTGATCACACGCGTGGCCGTCGGCGAGAGCGAATATTTCGGCAGCTCCGATTCCGCCGCCCAGGCCACATCCGTCACATCGCTTCCCGCGCGCGCCGTGCCGCGAATCGCTTCGCACAGGTAATCGAGGATCACGAAGTGATACTTCGATTGACCCTCGCCGTCGGGGAAAATTCGCTCGAAAGCCTCGATCAATTCTCCCACGCGCACTTCGATTCCCGTTTCTTCGGCCAATTCGCGCCGCACCGCATCCAGCAGCGTCTCGCCTACCTCAAGCGTTCCGCCGGGAATGGACCATTCGCCTTCGAGCGGCGGGTGTCCGCGCCGGATCAGCAGCGCCCGCCCATCGGCAATCACCACGCCGCCCACTCCAACCACCGGACGCTCCGGATATTCGCGGCTCCCCGTCACCTTTAGACGCCCCCCGCAGAAAAGCTTGACACCGGCGTTATATAATACGCCCGCCGGTGGAGGTTCACCCCAGGAAGGAGGGAATCCCCATGACGAAGTGTCCCGAATGCGACGCCGAGATTGATTTGGACGAAGACGAAGTAGAGGAAGGCGAGATTCTTGGCTGTCCCGAGTGTGACGCCGAGCTGGAAGTGACGCAGACTCATCCCGTGCATCTCATCGTCATTTCCGAGGACGACGAGGACGAAGACGAAGAGGATTCGGACGAGGAATCGAGCGTCAAAAAAGATAAAGAGGAAGAGGAGGAAGAAGAAGAAGAAGCGGAATGACTTCTCCCCAGGCCTTCTCTCGCATCTTTTTCCTCTCGCTCGCCATCTGACTAGTAGGGCCGGATGTAGGCCTGTATGACCGCGGTTTGGCGGCTGGATGAACCGCCGCTGCTCACAGCTTCACGTAACGGTCCGGAGGAACCAGTGAATGTTCGAATTGCTCTTCCACTCATGCTCGCGATCGGGCTCTGCCTCGCTGCGGCATCTCCGTCCGGCGCGCAAACCAAAGACCAGAAAAGAGCCGAAGCTCAGCTCCGCACTGTCCACGGCAGCGTTTTGGATAAAGCAGAAAATCCCGTTCCCTCCAGCGTCGTTTATCTAAAAAATCTGAAGACGCAAGCGGTGAAAACCTATATCGCGGACGATACCGCCCACTACCGTTTCAGCGGGCTCGATCCCAACGTGGATTACGAAATTCACGCGGAGCACGCCGACACCACGTCTCCTACGCGCACCATTTCCAGCTATGACACGCGCCGCGACATTGAAGCGACCCTGAAGCTCACGCGCAAAAAGCCCGCCAGTTAAGAGCGCCGGGAATTTTCTCTCGCAGCCACTCGAATCATCGCTCCGAGGCTTCGCTCAACGTCCTCATCCGTCGTCGCCCAGGAAGACACGCTGATGCGCATCGCCGCCCGGCCGTGCCATACAGTCCCGCCGCACCAGCACGTGCCATCCTGCTGCACGGCGGCAATCACGCGCCGCGTGGTTTCGTCGCTGCCGAATGACACCAGCACCTGGTTGAGCACGGCGTAGTTCAGAATCTCGTATCCCGCGGCTTTCAACCCCTCTGCAAAACGCGCCGCCGCGCGGCAGTTGCGCTCAATTAGTTCCGACAATCCTGCGCGGCCCAGCGAGCGCAGCGCCGCCCAGAGTTCCACGCCCCGGGCCCTTCGCGACATTTCCGGAGTGAATTGATTCGGCTCGCGCTTTTCGCCGCGCACCAAATACGCGGCGTTCACGGACATGGCCGCCTGGAGATGCCGCGGCTCGCGCACGAATGCGATTCCGCAATCGTACGGCACGTTGAGCCACTTGTGCGCGTCCGTGGCCCAGGAATCCGCTTGCTCCACTCCCGCGACCAGGTGTGCGCGAGAGGGCGCCGCCGCGGCCCAGAGTCCGAACGCGCCGTCCACGTGCACCCAAGCTCCCGCACCATGTGCGGCGCTGCAAATTTCCCGCGCTGGATCGAATGCCCCGGAGTTCACGTTTCCCGATTGCATGCACACAATTGCAGGCCCGGCGATTTTCGGCAGCGGATCCGAGCGCATCCGCCCCTGCCCGTCGGCGGGCACGCGCACAATTCGATTGCGGCCCAGCCCCAGCATCGCCAGTGCTTTCAGCAAACTCACGTGCACCTCATCACCCACGACCACGGTGATGGGCGGCGCGCCGAACAATCCGTCACTTTCAACGTCCCAGCCGGCGCGCTCGAGCACAGCATGTCGCGCCGCGGCCAGCGCTGAAAAATTCGCCATCGTCGCGCCGGTCACAAACCCCGCGCTGGTTCCCGCCGGTAGCGCCAAAATCTCGACCAGCCACCGCAGTACGATTTCCTCCAGGGCCGCGCTGACCGGCGAAAGTATTTCCAGCCCCGCACATTGATCCCACGTGCCGGCCAGCCAGTTGGCAGCCACTGTCGCCGGAAGCGCGCCTCCCGTGACGAACCCGAAATAGCGCCGCCCGGCCGTTGCAACTGTTGCCGGCGAGCCAATGTCGTCGAGCAGTGCGAGCACTTCCGCGGCCTCAGTTGGCTCAACCGGAAGCGGCCCGCCGAGTTCTTGGAGTCGCTGCAACGCGCTCGCTGCGGGAAATACCCCGCGCGCAGGCAGCTCTTCCAGGTAGCGAATTCCGCGACTCGCGGCTTGTTCCAGCAGCTCTTGCGTCGAAGTTTCAGAAGCCTTCATCTTCACTCCATATGGACCTGGTCAGTCCCACCACAAGTCCCGGCAGAACGTTTTTTCTAGGCCGGACGTGAACTTTCGCGCTCCACCGGGGCCATCACGCGCACCGCGCCAGGAATCACCTCGAATTCCGCGGGTGATTCGCCGAGCAACTCGCCGTCGCCATGCACCTTCGCCGGGCGCTCCGCCTCCAGGCGCACGCGCCGGCAGCGGAATCGTTGCACTTCCTCGAAATGCAGGTTGCCGGTGGTCAGCAGGATGGGAATTGCTTCAAAGAGCCGCATCCATTCCACCTCGCCAACCAGAACCACTTCCAGCCAGCCGTCGTCCATTTTTGCTTCCGGGGCAATGCGCACGCCCGAGCCATAGCTCGTCGCGTTAGCCACCGCTGCAAACAGCGCTCGCCCGGCCCAGCGGACGCCATCCAGATCCGCTCGCAGCTCCAGCGCCGGCTCGTGAAAAAATGTCCACAACGTGCCGGCCAGATACCGCGCTACGCCCGGCCATGCCTTGAATCGCGTGTTCGCCAATTGCGCTGCTTCGGCATCCAGCCCCATCCCGCCCACGCCGATATAGTGCACCGTGCGCCCATCGCTGAACCGCACGCGAACCAGATCCAGGGCGCGCGGCCTGGAATGCAAGAAGGTGTTCGCGGCCGACACGGGATCGCCGGGAATCCCGAGGTCCCTCGCGATATCGTTCCCATTGCCCGCGGGGAAAATCCCCGCGATCGCATCCGTGCCGTACACGCCTTCGACAACATGATGAAACGCGCCATCGCCGCCGAGCGCCACCACATAACGATACCCCGAGGTCGCCGCTTTCGCGGCCTGCTCGCGCACGTCTTCCGAGCTGCGCGAATGGACAAATTGGACGCTTCGGCCCTGCGCGGCTAGATAGCTCGCCACCAGCGGCTCGGCACGCAGCGCGCAGCCTCCGCCTGAAACAGGATTCACGATCACCAGTGTGTCGGCTTTCATGCGAGGAGCCGCTGCGGCGATGGCATCCTTTTGCCGCCAGCGGCCAACAAGCCGCGCAGTATAGCATCCGCCACGAGCGCGTCGGCGCACTCGCCCACGTCGGCCTGGCTCGCGCGCGTCAGGCCTGCGGCGTGCAAAGAAAGCTACGCTTCGTGCTTGGCCACTGCCTGGGAGCGAAGGACGGAAGGTTGCTCGCTGGTCAGCCCTTGCCCACTTCTCTCTGAAGGCCGGCTACGGCGGATGCTGTTGTCCGTCGGATTCTTGATATCCGCCCGGCTTCAGCGCATCCGCCCTATTGCAGCCTCCGCCCCTCGATAGGTCCTTTCCGCAGACTTGTCGGTGAAAGCGATGTGACCTTGATCACATTTCTGTGTGTGAGGCATCACACAAGCTGAGCCCCGAATTCTGCGATCATCTTGTTTTGGAACAATGCTTTACCGTTAGCATTCGGCCTGCAAGTCGAGCGGCTATGGTTTGCGGTCCCACAGCCTCTTGTCCGGGGCAGTGTGGCTAGATACGGTTGTTGCTGTTCCGTATGATCTCTAGCTTGCTTAGACAAGTACTTTCGCAGATCTGGCAAGTCAATTGCTCAACGCACTTGACGCGGTGAAACGGATGAAAGGGAAGCAGGATTCCGAACCCATAGATTCCTTCTATCATCTTGCGCGAGTAGGTGAGGGGGAACAGCTCTGCCGGGGCACAGCGTGCTTCGTGGCCCGCCATATGAACCCGGGCCGCTGGGCGGCAGCCGTATCTCGTGAGCAGCGCGTATATTGTCTCGGCAATTGTTTTGCGGCCCCCGCGTCGAATAGCGATGTCGGCCGCCCGAGAATGAGAATCCTCTCCCGTGAGCCAATTGTTCTCGGTCCGATAGTCGACGGTCCAATCTCTTCTCTTGCCGCGTCAACTGCGAGGGGCGGCTACCGTGCGCTCGACCAAGCATTGGGCCGGCCACGTGCAGAATTGGTGAGTGCGATTGAGCTTTCCGGGCTGCGCGGGCGTGGCGGCGCAGGATTCCCGACAGGAAAGAAGTGGCGCGCGGTTGCAGAACAGAAAGGGTCAGAAAAGTTCGTCGTTGCAAACGCCGACGAGGGAGATCCCGGAGCCTACGTCGACCGCTTTCTGCTTGAAGACGATCCGCATCGTTTGATTGAGGCCATGGCCATTGCGGGATACACGGTCGGAGCAGCGAAAGGCTACATTTACCTGAGGAAAGAATATCCCTGCGCTCGCACAGCTCTCGAGCAAGCGCTCGTGGAGGCCCGCCGAGACGGTTTTCTGGGAGAACGGATCGTTCACCGCGATTTTTCTTTTGACGTGGAGCTGGTCGTCGGACAAGGCAGCTATGTCTGCGGCGAAGAAACCGCGCTCCTCAATTCGATCGAAGGACACAGACCAGAAGTCCGATTGCGGCCGCCTTATCCATCTGAGTCCGGTCTGTTTGGAAAGCCCACGCTAATTAACAATGTCGAAACGCTGGCCAATATCCCCTGGATTGTTCGCAATGGTGCCGAAGCATTCCGGCGCCTCGGCTTCTCCAATAGCCGGGGCACTAAGGTGCTGTCTCTTAATTCGCTGTTTCGCGCCCCCGGCCTTTACGAAGTCGAGTTTGGCGCGACCATCCGCGACATCGTAGAGGATTTAGGCGGAGGCCTGAAAACTGGAACCCTAAAAGGGGTGATCGTCGGCGGTCCGCTGGCAGGGATTATTCCACCGCATCTAATTGACACGCCCCTCGGCTTCGAGGAACTGGCTCGGATTGGTGCAAGTGTAGGACACGGCGGTGTGATTGCCTTCGACGAGCACACTTCGATTGCCGAATTGGTCCATCACGTCTTTGACTTTGGAGCGTACGAATCCTGTGGCAAATGCACGCCTTGCCGGCTGGGGAGCCGCCGGATCGAGCGACTGTTTCAACAAGTCGTTGAGACTGGCCGCGTACCAGCACACGAAAAGAGTGAATGTATTGAGGTTTTGTCTGCTTTGGCAATGACCAGTCTATGCGGACTAGGAACTGGACTTGCCGAATTTGCTCAAAGCGCGCTTCGCCACTACGCCGAGGAATTGGAAACTTGCTTCAGCTAACGATCAACGGGCAGCCGCACCAATTTGCCGGGAGCCTCTCGATTCTCCAGGCTCTGCGCTCGCTCAAAATCGAGATTCCAGCGCTTTGTTACGACGAGAGGATGAAACCGTTCGGCGGCTGCCGTCTATGCGTTGTACGGGTGAACGGCGGAGCGCGCCCTGTGATCGCCTGCGACACACAAGCTACTGACGGAATGACGATCGACACTCATACGCCGGAGCTCGAGGAGTGGCGACGATCGCTTCTTCGGCTTTTGGCTCAGCAGTATCCCACGGAGGGTCTGCACCAATTCTCAGATAAAGAGTTCTACCGGCTCATCCGCGCCTATGGCCTTGAAAGAGAATGCATGGGCAGCGGCTTACCGGAGCTCGTTGACGAATCGAATCCCTACATTCGTGTGGACATGTCTCAGTGCATCTACTGTTACCGCTGTGTGCGAATCTGCAATGAGGTGCAGGGGCAATTTGTTTGGCAGATCTGGAATCGTGGCGATGCGACCAGGATTCGCCCTGATTCAGGAACGACTTTGCGGGAAAGTTCCTGTGTGAGCTGCGGGGCTTGCGTGGATACCTGCCCCACTGGGGCGCTGGAGGACAAGAGCGTTTTGTCCCTGGGGACTGCGACCGGCTGGACGAGGACCACCTGCGCCTACTGTGGAACGGGATGCGAAATGAACGTGGGTACACGTGATGGCCGGATCGTAGTGATTAAGCCCGTTCAGGATGCTCCGGTGAGCCGTGGCCACCTTTGTTCGAAAGGGCGTTATGCCTTCGATTTTGTGCGCGCCGCAGACCGCGTGACCCAGCCGATGATTCGAGTGGCCGGCGAGTGGAAACCGGTCTCCTGGGATGAAGCGATTGCATTCACGGCGGATGCGCTGAATCGCATCATCACGCAGCATGGCGCAGACAGCGTGGGTGTTCTGGGGTCTGCGCGCGCTACGAACGAAGAGAACTACCTCGCTCAGAAGTTCGCTCGGGTTGTCGTTGGCACGAACAATGTGGATTGCTGCGCGCGCGTTTGCCATGCACCCACGGCGGCGGCGATGAAGGCAATGCTGGGCGCAGGCGCTGCAACGAATTCTTTCGGCGACATCGAGAGTGCAAGGACGATTTTGGTATGTGGCGCAAACGCAACGGAGAACCATCCTATCGTTGGCGCACGGATTAAGCAGGCGGCCCTGCGCGGAACGAATCTGATCGTCATTGATCCTCGCAAAATCGAGTTGACGCGTTACGCGACGCTGCACTTGCAGCTTCGGCCGGGAACGAACGTCCCTTTGCTCAACGCCATGGCGTGCGCCATCTTGGAGGAAGGTTTGCAAGACAGTGATTTTCTGAATGAGCGTTCGGCCGGATTCGAGGATTTTCGCCATTTCGTTCAATCCTGGACTCCTGAAAGGGCGGCACCCGTGTGCGGTGTAGAAGCGCGCCTGATTCGCGAAGCTGCACGCATCTATGCAAAAGAAGGGCCCGCCATGTGCCTCCACGGTCTCGGTGTGACCGAACATACCCAGGGCACCGAGGGCGTGATGTGCCTGGTGAATCTCGCGCTGCTGACCGGAAACATCGGGAGGCCGGGCACTGGCATCAATCCGTTGCGTGGACAGAACAATGTTCAGGGTTCTGCCCACATGGGATGCGACCCTGCCACTTTGACAGGTTCGGTTTCGCTCGCGGATGGCAGCGATCTTTTTTCGAGAGCCTGGCAGACCCCCGTTCCAACGCAAAAGGGCCTCAACCTGTTGGACATGCTGGACGCAGCCGAGGAAGGACACTTCAAGGCCTTATGGGCAATCGGCTACGACATCTTCTTGACGAATCCAGATGCCCACGCCGCGAGGCGCAGCCTGCAGCGCCTGGATCTGATCATTGTCCAGGATATGTTCCTGAACGAAACCGCCAAAGAGTTTGGCAGTATTTTCCTGCCTGCGGCTTCCTCGTTTGAAAAGGATGGCACCTTCATGAGCGCGGAGAGGCGCATCCAGCGGGTGCGAAAAGCGATCGAGCCGGTGGGTGCATCGAAGCCCGATTGGGAAATCATCTGCGACGTCGCTCGCGCCATGGGAAAGGGCAGCCTTTTCAGCTTTTCGTCTGCCAAGGAAATCTGGAATGAAATTCGTTCTGTGTGGAAAGCTGGCGCTGGCATTAGCTACGAGCGTTTGGAGCGGGGTGGCCTCCAGTGGCCATGCCCCACAGAAGATCATCCCGGCACACAGGTGCTTCATGCGGAAACTTTCCCAGGGGGCAAACGGGCGGGATTCCGCCAGGTAGAATATCGAGCCACTGGAGAGACAGCGGATGAGGAATAC
>JBGPZR010000231.1:0-4437 GCA_041493845.1 Terriglobia bacterium
CCGCGCGGCGACCGGTTGGCCTATGTCCGCGATTATTCCGACACTGATTTGTGGCGCGTGGAGTTGGATAATCTCCGTGGTCCGGGAAAGATGCCGGAGGTTTTGCTAAGCACGGCGCGCACGGAAACGGCTCCGGAGTTTTCTCCCGATGGCAGCCGGATCGCATTCTTTTCCGACGGAACCGGAATCAGAGAGGTCTGGGTGAGCAAGGCGGATGGCACCAGTCCCATTCCCGTGACGGATTTTAACGCCTGGAGCACACATGCCCCAAGCTGGTCTCCAGACGGGAGGGAGTTGGCTTTTTCATCCATTTACGGCCCCGGGAAGTCGAACGGCGGCGTATTTGTCGTGAACGTGGACAGCAGGGAAGTTCGCCGCCTGACAGAAGATGCTCACGAGCTACCCTCGTGGTCGCGCGATGGACGTTGGATCTATCTGGCTTTCTCTTCGTTCCGGGAGGCGCGCGGAATTTGGAAGATCCCCGCGGAGGGTGGAAAGCTGATTGCCGTCGTCCGGGATGACGGAATCTTTGCTCAGGAATCTCCAGACGGGCGCAGCCTGTACTACTTGAAATCCATAGGTGGGATCTGGAAGATGCCTTCGGAAGGCGGCAAGGAAACTGAAGTGATCCGTGATTTCGGCGAGGGCCTGCGGTGCTACTGGCGAGTAGCCGAAGGCGGTATCTATTTTCTCAACAAGGATTCGCAGCCCGGGCCAGCCATCGAGTTCCTGGAGTTTGCCACCCGCCGGCACCATCGCATCGCCGGATTAACGGGAAACTACACCATTGACCACGGCGGGCTCACCGTCTCGCCGGATCGCCGTTCGATTGTCTACTCGCAAACCTCCCGCACAGCCAGCGAGATCATGCTGGTCGAAAACTTCCGATAGTTTTTCCGCTGGCGGCGGTTCGTGCAAAGTGGACGGCCCGTAGCACTCCCCCTGCAAAGTCGTCTTGCCTTGCATGGTCGCGCGTGCTAGTGTCGCTGGAAAGTTTTTGATTGCGAGGAGTCTCTGCGCCATGGCACTTAGCGTTGATGACCTGTTGCGACGAGCCGTTGAAACAAAGGCCTCCGACCTTCACCTGAAGGTAGGTAACCATCCCTACTTGCGCATTGACGGCCAGTTGGGGCCGCTCACCGATGTGCCCCGCGTTACGCCCGAAGAAATGCTCTCCATGGCGTTCAGCATGATGACCAACCGGCAGAAGCAGAAGTTCAAGGAGACTGCCGAGCTGGATATGGCTTACGGCGTCGCCGGCCTCGGCCGCTTCCGCGTCAACGTGTTCCAGCAGCGCGGCAACGTCGGCATGGTCCTGCGCGTCATTCCCACAAAAATTCGCACCATTGAAGAGCTCGAGCTCCCGCGCATCCTCACGCAGATTTGCGAAGAGCAGCGCGGCATGGTCCTGTGCACCGGGACAACCGGTTCCGGTAAATCCACCACGCTCGCGGCCATGATTGACCGCATCAACTCACTCCGCCCCGAGCACATCATCACCATTGAGGACCCGATCGAATATTTGCATCGCGACAAAAAGGGCTTCATCAACCAGCGCGAAGTCGAGGTGGACACTTCCTCGTTCTCAACCGCCCTGCGCGCCGCCCTTCGTCAAGACCCGGACGTGATCCTGGTCGGTGAAATGCGTGACCTGGAAACGATTTCCACTGCGCTGCTGGCTGCCGAAACGGGCCACCTGGTGCTTTCGACCTTGCACACTCTCGACGCCACGGAAACAATTCAGCGCATCATCGCCGTCTTTCCGCCGCCCGAACAAAAACAAATCCGCCTGCAGCTTGCTTCCACGCTCAAGGCGGTCGTTAGCCAGCGCCTGGTTCGTAAGAGCGACGGCCAGGGCCGCGTGCCCGCCGTGGAAGTGATGGTCTCCACCGGCTACATTCGCGATTGCATCATCAACCCCGACAAGACGCGCATGATCCGCGACGCCATTGCTGCCGGCACCAGCCAGTACGGCATGCAGACTTTCGATCAATCCATCTTCGATCTCTACTCGCGCAACCTCATCACCCTCGAAGAAGCTCTCATGCGCGCATCCAACCCGGACGACTTCCGCCTGCGCGTCCAGGGCGTCCGCTCCTCCGCCGATCAGGCTCGCGAGGAAATGGAACGCGCCATGACCGAGTTCGAGCGCCTCGGCCACAGATAATTTCAAGATGTTGACATTGGTTTTGGTCCTGGTTGCTGCCTTCATCGTGTTTTCGCTATTCGAGAACTAAGTTTCAGATCCAGCCTTGTCCCCTCCGGTCAAATTCAACGAGTTCGCAAACTCCCGCGGTTCAACTCGGACTTCTTCTCGCCTCTTTTGAAATCTCAAATTCAAAAATTTCAAATTCCTTCCCGTTTCGTTCTTCCGCTCCATAGCCTGCTCTCATCAGTGTTTATCTGTGTTCACTTGTCCCGAGCGCAGCCGAGGGATTTGTGGTTAAATTTCCCCATGCCCTACCGCTCAAACGCTCGCAAACTCTCCACCGAGCACCAGCTCAACATGTCCGCACAACGCGCCCTGATGCGCCGGGCACACTCGATCCACGAGATGAAGCAATACCTCGAGCGCCGCGCCGAAAACAAAGACCTGATTCCGCCTGTGATCGCGCGCCTGCGTGAGCTGAATTATCTCGACGACGCACGTTATGCCCTCGAGTTCGCCCGTCACCACGCTCGGCTGCGCCGTCAAGGACGCTACCGCATCGCTCGTGACCTCCGCGGCCGTGGCGTGCCCGACCGCCACATCGAAGCCGCACTCGATGCCGTTTTCGCCGAGACCGACGAAGCCTCGCTCGTCCGCGCCCGCCTCAAGCGCCGGCTCTCGCACCTTCGCGGCAAGCTCGACCAGCGCAAGCTCGCTTCGCTCTATCGCAGCCTCCTCGCCGCGGGCTTCTCTTCGGACATCATTCGCGCCGAGCTCAAGGGCGTCACCCACGGCGACCTCCCCGATTTTCCTGACGCCCCTCCTGACGACATCTAAATTCCATCTCACCTAGCTGATGCCATCCGCTTTTGGTAGCTCAGCCAATCCTGCCTTTGGTGGCACAGGCAATCCTGCCTGTGCTCTTCCGACCGACCAACCTTCCAATGCTGCCTAACCATAGTCGGACCCGGGCCTTCTTTCTCATCATTCCTTCAGTCCCATGCATCCCGCTTCCGCACACCTCACCAAAGGCCATCGCCAATCTCCAAAAACTCTATTTTTTCGAGAGAGATTTTCCCCGTTGCCTCGTCTAAGCGAGACAGCATCCTCCTGTGTCAGCCCATAGGGGGCAAAATTCAGTCGGGAACCCGCGCGGCACCCATCAAAGGAGCACGGAAAATGAAGAAGCTATTCCTTGCAGCATTTGCTTTTGCCCTTGTCGCGAGCCTCGGGGCCACCCGGACTTTCGCGCAAACGGCAGCCTCAGCGCCGTCCGAGGACAAGACTTCGCCAAGCTATGACATGAAGGCGCAATCCATGTTGGATCTCGACAACGTGAACAAGAAGTTCATCAGTCTCGCCGAAGCCCTCCCGCAGGACAAATTCAACTGGCGTCCCGCCGCCGATGCTCGCTCCTTCGCCGAAGTTTTTCTCCACGTTGCGGCGGAGCGCTACCAGATTCTGGAATTGATGGGTGCCACGCCCCCCGCGGGATTCGATGGGAAAACCTTCGAAAAATCCACCACCGATAAAGCCAAGATCGTCGAAGAATTGAAAAAGTCAGGGGACTTCACCCAGGCCACCATCGGCGCCATGACCAACGCCGAGTTCGCCAAGCTCCTCCCCAAGCTCGGCCCCCAGGCCAACGCCGGCGACGTCGTGTATATCCTTGTCGCCGACGCTCACGAACACCTCGGCCAATCCGTCGCCTACGCCCGCGAAAACAGCATCGTTCCGCCCTGGACGATCGCCGCGAAGAAAGCGGCTGCAGAGAAAGCTGCCAAGGACAAGGCAGCAGCAGAAAAGAAGTCCCAGTAGCAAGACCTGTAGCACACCTTCCGCTCCCGGCGGGGAATTCCCGATTCCCTGCCGCAGCCCCGAAGGACTCCCATTTAGGGGGTCGGAGTTTAATTCATCCCGAGCTTGCCGAGGGAGCTCCCACACCATCAGCACCGCGCGTAGCGCATAACTTTCAGGGGGGTCGGAGCTTTAGCTCCGACATACTCAAGACTGCGCGAAGCGCTTTCCTTGCTGCCGCAGGCTGTCGCGGAGGTCGAAGTCCGCAGTGACTTCTTTCGTCGGTGTCTGATCCCGGTTTCCCCTGCATCCCCTTCTTTGAAATTGTCTGTGGCTCTTTACGCTAAGCGGATGCGAAGGGCGTGCCTCTGTGGCCAATCCGTTGCGGGTGCTGAATGCGTCTGCCATAATGAATTGATTGCATCGAGGCCCTGTGACCAACGCACTGAGCGGCAACGAAATCAGGAAAACATTCCTCCGGTTCTTCGAGG
>JBGPZR010000151.1:0-5767 GCA_041493845.1 Terriglobia bacterium
CACCACGGGCGCGAGTCTGTTCGAGGATTCGTTTGAGATTTTGACCAATGCGGCGCGCAGCCGGTTCCGCTACCTTGCATGCCTGCCCGCGTTGTGGCTGGGCAAACTGCGGGGCATGGATGGAATCGACACATGGAAGGCAACCGAAGCGCTTTGCGAGCCTAACGGTGAAGGTGTGATCTACGCTCAGGTGGACGGCGAGCCGATTGGAATTTTGCCGGTGATATTTCGAATTGTGCCCGACGCGCTTTCGTTGGTCATCCCGCCCGGGAAGAGCGCGTAGTTCACTCTCCCGAAGGACGCGAGTGTGGAACCAGTCACGCATGTGCTGACGTCACTGGCGCTGGCGCGCGCCACGCAAAAGCGGCTGCCGCGATTTGGCGCCGCCATCCTCATCGTTTCCGGCGTGGCCGCCGATCTGGACTATCTCAGCTATTTTTCCGGGCCGGACGCATTCCTGCGTTTTCATCGAGCTGTGTTGCATTCGCTTCTTGGCTCCGCGGTGCTTGTTTGTGTGATCGCGGCTGTTTTCTTCTGGATGGACCGCAGGCTCCCGGCGAAGAAGCCTCCACTGCGGCTGCCATTCATTGCGGCGATAACATTTGCCGGGCTGGGCGCATCCTGGCATCTGATGCTCGATTTATCGAGCGGCGAGGGAGTGCAGCTGCTCTGGCCGTTACGAAGGAACTCCTTCGCTTGGAATCTCACCACGAACTTCGACGTCTGGATTCTGATTCTCCTCGTTGCCGGGCTTCTCTTGCCGGGACTGTTCCGCCTGGTAAGCGAGGAAATTGGCGAGCGCAAGAACACCGAGGGGCTGCGCCGCGGAGCGGTGATCACGTTGTTGCTTCTTTTCGCTTATCTGGGAGCGCGCGGACTCCTGCACCGCCACGCAGTGGACCTGCTTTACTCCCGCGAATTTCATGGCCGGGCGCCCGTCTTCGCCAGGGCGTTTCCGCAATCGGGGTCGCCGTTCAACTGGCGCGGCGTTGTTTTTACGGATACTACGATTGAAGAAGTGAATGTCTCGCTCGCACCGAGGGCAGAATTCGATCCCGATCGCAGCCAAACGCATTTCAAGCCCGAAGAATCGCCCGCGCTCGATGCGGGCGAGCTGACTGCGAGCGCCAGGAAATTTCTCGACTACGCCAGATTCCCGCTCGCGAGTGTCTATCCCCTGGAAAATGGCTCCCGCTTTGAGATCCACGATCTTCAATTCGCGCCCGATGACACGAGTCCCGCAAACATCTTCGTGCGCGTTGACTTCGACAGCAGTCTTCGGATCAAGCGCGAAGAATTTCGCTTCGCATCAACGCGAAACCGCTGAGGAACCCTCAGTTGCCCGGATGCGGACTCCGGGAAGACCACCGGCTGGCGGCGAACAGCAGCAGAAGAACCGCGACAACCGACAGCGCAACCGCACCGCTGTGGACCTTCAGAAATTCCAGCGTTGCATCGCCGTAGCGCACTGCAAGAATCCCTTCCCCGAGATACCGCAGGCCGCGGCCAAGAAGAATGGCGAGAATAAATGTCCGCAGGGGCACCTGGAAAACGCCTTCGGCGAGCACGAAAATTTTGAACGGCAGCGGCGGCGGCAGAATTGCCGGAATGAAAACGCTCAAAAAGGCGTGTTCTTCAACCCATTCTTTCACCTTCTCGGCGCGCCCGGCGGCATGCCGGTGAAAATATGCCTCGCCGCCTTTCTTCGCGAGCAAATAGAGCCAGATGCATCCGGCGAGCGAGCCTGCCGCGGCCATCGCGGCGTAGTAGGGCATGCGCGCCGGATTTGCGAATGAAAGCTGCATCACCAGGGCGTCGGTGATGAATGGAAAGGAGAGTACGGAAGAATCGAAGAAGGCCACCACGAACAGGCCCCCGCCTCCCATCACGGCGACCAGATTTTGCAGCCAGCCGGGCAGCTTTCCTTGCTTCATTTGCGAAAAACACTCCCGATAAATCGGCCGATTGTAACAGAGTCGCGCCGGGTGCCTGCTTCACGAGCAGACGCCCCTCGCCGCTTCCTCGGCATGTCTCGCTCCGCTCTCGCGAATCCGAAGCCGCGAAGAAATTTTGCAGGGTTCGAGGGCAGAGCAGGCTCCCGCGGGAATCACGGCATTGTCGTCTGATTGAATCGCAAGGTCCCGGTGCCGATTCCGCAACTCGGTCAGGGGTGGGTCATCTTTTCCGGACGGACTATTTCGTCGAACTCCTTGTCGGACAAATAGCCAAGTTTCAGCGCCGCCTCACGCAGGCTCAAATTCTCATGATGCGCTTTGTGCGCAATCTCCGCGGCCTTGTCGTATCCGATTTTGGGGCTCAGCGCCGTCACCAGCATCAGTGAGTTTTCAACATTATTTTTGATGCGCTTCACGTCCAGTTCCATTCCGGCGACGCAATGGTCCGTGAAGGATCGGCACGCATCGGTCAGCAGCCGCACCGAATTCAGGAAATTGTGGATGATCACCGGCTTAAATACATTCAACTCGAAATTGCCTTGCGAGCCGGCGAAACTGATTGCGGCGTCGTTGCCGAATACCTGCACCGCCACCATGGTCAACGCTTCCGATTGTGTCGGGTTCACCTTGCCGGGCATGATCGAAGACCCCGGCTCGTTTTCCGGCAGCATCAATTCGCCCAGCCCGGCGCGCGGTCCGGAAGCAAGCCAGCGAATGTCGTTCGCGACCTTCATCAGCGAAGCCGCCAAGGTCTTCAACGCCCCGCTGGCAAACACGATTTCATCGTGCGCGGATAGGGCCGCGAACTTATTTGGATGCGACCGGAAAGGCAGCCCAGTCAAATCGGATATTTTCTGCGCCGCGCGCTCGCCGAATTCAGGATGCGCATTCAAACCGGTCCCTACGGCCGTCCCTCCGATGGCCAGCTCATAAAGTCCCGGAAGCGCCAGCTTCAATCGCTCGATATCCCGGTCGAGCAAGCTTACCCAGCCCGACATCTCCTGTCCCACGGTCAGCGGAGTCGCATCCATCAGGTGCGTTCGTCCGATCTTGACCACATCCGCAAACGCGCGCGCCTTCGCATCCAACGCATCGCGCAGCCGCTCGACCGACGGGATCAGCGCCTCCGCCACGCGTGAAGCCGCCGCAATGTGCATCGCTGTAGGAAAGGTATCGTTTGACGATTGCGACATATTCACGTCGTCGTTCGGATGAATCGGCGCCTTGCTACCGAGCACGCCTCCCGCCATTTCAATCGCGCGGTTGGAGATCACTTCATTCGCGTTCATGTTCGTTTGCGTGCCGCTGCCGGTCTGCCAGATGTGCAGCGGAAAATGTTCATCAAGTTTTCCTGCAAGCACTTCATCAGCCGCGCGCACAATCAAGCGCGCCTTCTCCGCCGGCAGTTTCCCGAGCTGCTGATTCACCAGCGCCGCAGCCTTCTTCAGTATTCCAAAAGCGTGAATCAGTTCCGGCGGCATCGTCTCCCGGCCGATATCGAAATGGATCAGGGAACGCGCCGTCTGCGCGCCATAGTAACGGTCATTGGGGACCTGAATCTTTCCCATGCTGTCGGATTCCACCCGCGTCTTCTTGGCTGCCGGGCCGGACGTGTTCACAGCCACGTGCTCATTTTTCTTCCCGGCCTTTCCGCGGGCTTTCTGCACAGTGTTCGCTCGGCGTTTCACCCGGCCCTCCAGATGGCGAGCGGTCTCGCCGGATAATTTTGCAGGCTCTCCCGCAAGCATACTGCGGAAACGCCGGGCGCGCAGCCCCTTGTTTCTTTTCTTGCGAGACAATTTGTCCGCGACCCCCGCTACTTCTCGGGCCTCCCGAACCGTCCGGCCAGCTGTACGCCCGTTGCACCATCGTACAGGCGAGTTTTCGGAAACCCTCGCGATACCATGTACCCGGGGGTATCAAGAATCAGACTAAGATTGAGGACTGAGCGGATCAGTGGCGCATCCCCGGTTATACCGGGGGCGCGCCCTGCCGACTCGAGGCATCGCCCGGAGAGTTCTCTCTCCACGGTTCGTGAGCATCAGGGGCCATTGCATGGCATTTCGATTCCGGCTTGGATTCCGTCGCGAGGAAGCAGGCGGCACCAGTGTGCAAACTGCCGACCCGCCGCCCGAGGAGTCTCTCGCCTCAGAAATCCCGGCTACGGAAACTCCTGCCGAAGTTCCGGCAACAGATCAATCCCCGGCGGAACCGGCCGTAGAAGCCGCCACTCCATCGGCTGCCATGCCGTCTCCATCGGTTGAGCCAGCGTCCCCTGTTATGCAAGCTTCCGTCGCAAAAACCGACCAGGCAGCTCCGGCACCCGAGCCCGCGTCGGCCCCTGCACCGACACCGGCCAACATCGCGCCGCGCCCAACGCCGCAAGCGGAGGTGGAGGTCGCAGCGGGATTGGTTGCAGAACACACCCGCGCCGAATCCACCGACTGGGCGCTCGAAGAAAAGCTCGCCAGCCACAAAGAATGGGTCGAGTCGCAGGGCGTGGCCGGCCAGAAAGCGAACCTCTCAGGCGCCAATCTAGAGGGAGCCGAACTTGTCGGCGTCAACTTGCGTTTCGCTGAATTTCACGACGCAAATTTGAAAGCGGCAGACCTTCTCCTTGCCGATTTGCGCGACTCTTGCCTGATGCGCACAAATCTCGAGGAGGCCTGCCTGGTCGGCGCCAACCTCGAAGGCGCCAACCTCGAAGGCGCTGATCTCGAAAGCGCCATGGGGCTTGTCCCACGCCAGTTGGCGGGAGCCAATCTGCGCGCCGCATCGCTCCCCCAGCAAATCCAGGAATTCCCGGCGCTAGCGGATTTCGCTCGCGCATCGCGAACTGCCCTGTGGTTTTTCGGCGCGACGATGTTGGTCAACGCGCTGTCGTGGTTGATGATCTGGAAGACAAAGGACGTCCAACTCATCTCCGATTCCTCCGTCCTTCCCTTTTTGCATTCTCCGGCTGCCTCGGCTGCGCTGCCCACGGCGGAGTTCTACTTGATCATGCCGGCGCTGTTGTTGGCCGTTTATCTCGTATTTCAATTTCATTTGCAGCGCTTGTGGGATGCCGTGCTCGAGCTGCCTGCTGTGTTTCCGGACGGCCGCGTTCTGGGCGACAAAGGTCCCGGGATCATCAAGGGGCTTCTCCGCGCCCACTTCCGCTGGATGAACGAGGACGCGCCCTCAACCCGTCTAATCGAAAAATCGATCTCGATGTTCCTGGCATATTGGGTTGTGCCACTAACGCTGCTCTTCTTCTGGGGACGCTATCTGACCATGCAGGATATGCACGGCACGGCCCTTCACGCGCTTTTCCTGCTTGTCGCAACGGCTGTTGCGATTTACTCGACCACCAGAATCGGGCGTCCTCAACAAGTGTGGACGCTCACAGAGAGCCGCACGCGCCGCCTTCTGCGCAACC
The DNA here is from genome assembly GCA_041493845.1 of Terriglobia bacterium. Taxonomy (GTDB): domain Bacteria; phylum Acidobacteriota; class Terriglobia; order Acidiferrales; family UBA7541; genus Palsa-295. The sequence continues at coordinate 5,374 of JBGPZR010000151.1, forward strand.
TCAATATTCTGAGCCCGGGCTCGGCGACGCTTGCGCTGGGAGTTGTGCTCGCGTTCCTCTCGCTCGGCACCATCGGTGGCGTGCCTCATGATCAAGGCCGCGCGCCGCAATTCTCTGCCGCCGACATTCGCCGCTGGGCGCCAAGCATTTTCTGGAGCGTCGGCTACGACCCCTACGCGGATCTCACCGAGGCTGCCATTTCATCGAAACCCGCGAACTGGACGGGAGCTGAAGACCAGCTCGCGCTCGTCAAGGGCGCGCACCTGAACAAGACGAATTTCCGTTACGCCCAGGCCTACGGAGTTTTCCTTGTCAACGCGCATCTCTGGCGTAGCGATTTCCGCGGGGCCTTTTTGTCCGAGGCGGATCTGCGCGGGGCTGACCTGGGCCAGGC